>CAMDKE010000296.1 GCA_945901215.1 Comamonas sp. lk | reverse complement strand
AGAGCGCATTGGGGGACAATTCAAAACATCAAACTCCGATTGTGCCCATGTCCACCCATCCAGTCCCGCCGCCAGTAAATGCCAAGGTAGAACTACCGACCGACCAAGACTTGGTACTCAAAGTCATACCCATGCCGGGCGACTGCAATGCCAACGGCGATATTTTTGGCGGCTGGGTGATGGCGCAAGTGGACTTGGCCGGCTCGGTGCTGCCCGCGCGCTACACCCAGGGTCGCATGGCCACAGTGGCGGTGAATGAATTCATCTTCAAGCAACCGGTGCGCGTAGGTGACATCCTGTCCTTCTTTTCCAAAGTGGTGCGGATCGGCCGAACCTCGATCACGGTCAAGGTCGAAGTGTTTGCCGAGCGCTTTCGCACCCAGGGCACGTACATCAAAGTCACCGAGGCGCTTGTGACCTACGTGGCGATTGACGACGAAGGCCGGCCGCGTCCCATTCCCACGATTTGAGTTCGCCAAGAGTGCAATTTAATTTAATGTCCCAGAGTCAGTAACAACCCTAGCAGGGGACTTGTCTTCTTCCAGCTATAAACGCAATGCACGACTAAGGGAGGACAGGTGCAGTTTTTTCAATTGCTAATAAGCGGCATCGCACAAGGGTGCATATACGGCCTGATTGCCATGGGGTTCGTGCTTATTTATAAGGCCACCGAGACGGTGAGTTTCGCCCAGGGCGAGTTGATGATGCTGGGTGCTTTTGCCGGCCTGGTGGGTATGACGCTGCTGGGCCTGCCCTATTGGTTCGCGGTGCTCGCAGCGGTAGCAGCGACAGCGCTTCTGGGTGCGCTGATTGAGTTCGCAGTGATACGCCCTATCCTGGGCCAACCGGCCTTTTCCATCGTCATGCTGACCATTGGTATTGGCTATGTAGCGCGCGGCCTGATCACCATGATTCCAGGCATGGGTACCGACACGCTAGCGCTGCCGGTGCCCTACAAAGACGAGATCTGGCGCGTGGCCGGTCTGGTGCTCAATGTGGAACACATGGTGGTGATTGCTGCCACCGGTGTGCTATGCGTACTTTTGTTTGCGCTGTTTCGCTACAGCAAGCTGGGTATCGCCATGCAGGCGGCCTCACAAAACCAGCTCGCGGCTTACTACATGGGCATACCGGTCAAGCGGCTTAACGGCATTGCTTGGGCGTTGGCAGCCGCTGTGGCCTGCCTGGCCGGGCTGTTGCTGGCGCCGATTACCTTTGTCCACGCCAACATGGGCTTTATTGGCCTAAAAGCCTTTCCTGCGGCGGTGGTAGGTGGCTTTGGCAGCCTGCCCGGGGCGATTGTGGGTGGCGTGGTGATTGGGCTGGTGGAATCGTTTTCGGGCTTTTATTTGCCCGACGGCTTTAAGGACACCGCAGCCTACATCGTGGTGCTGGTGATGTTGATGGTCAAGCCCAACGGCCTGTTTGGCGAAAAACTGCGCAAAAAGGTCTGACATGCGGTTCATTTTCAAAACCAACTACGCGCAGGACATTGCCCTGGCCAAACACGGCGGGCACCTGTTTTGGTACAGCGTGCTGGTGCTCTTGCTGGTGGCTGCGCCTTGGCTGTTTACCGAGTACTGGCTGGCGCAGCTCACGTTTGTGCTGATTTACAGCATCGCGGCGCTAGGCATCATGCTGCTGGCAGGCTTCACCGGCCTGTTTTCACTCGGTCACGCCGCCTTTTTGGGTGTGGGCGCCTACACACACGCGGTGCTGAGCAATATGGGAGTGCCCTTTCCCATCGCCCTGGCCGCAGCGGCGGCTCTTTCCGCAGCGGTAGGCGTGGTGGTGGGCTTGCCTGCCATGCGCGTCAAGGGCATTTACCTGGGCATGGCGACCTTGGCCTTTGGCTTTATTGTGGAAGAGGTGCTGGCGCGCTGGGAATCGGTCACAGGCGGCAACGCGGGCATCCATATTAAGAAGCCCAATCTGTTTGGCTGGGTATTGGAGACCGAAATCCAGTTTTACTTTTTGTGTCTGGTGATCACAGTTATCGCCACCCTGGGCATTCTGAACCTACTGCGCTCGCCTACCGGACGCGCGTTTGTGGCGATTCGGGACTCTGAGATTTCCGCTCAAAGCATGGGCATCCACCTGGCGCGCTACAAAACCCTGTCCTTTGCCATTTCCGCCGCGCTGGCCGGGGTGGCAGGTGCGCTGTATGTGCACAAGTTGCAGTTCATCTCGCCCGACCAGTTCAACATCCTGCAGTCGATTGACCTGTTGTTGATGATTGTGATCGGCGGCCTGGGCTCGGTGCACGGGGCGTTTTTGGGCGCCATTTTCCTGATCACCATGCCACAGCTCATTTCCATGGTCAAAGACTACCTGCCTGCGGTGATCGGGCAGGCACCGGGCTTGCAAGGCGTGGTCTACGGTGCGGTGTTGATCGCCTTTGTGCTGTTTGAGCCCATGGGCTTGTATGGTCGCTGGCTGAAGGTGCGCACTTACATAGAGACGTTTCCGTTCTACCGCAAGGGCATGTTCAAACGGCAAAAGTCTTTCCAGAAATCGGACCGTCTGAAATGAGTGCTGTCCTCCTATCGGCAAAAAATCTGAGCGTGCGCTTCGGCGGTGTACTGGCCGTCAACAACGTAAGCTTTGACGTTAAACCGGGCGAAGTGTTCACCCTCATCGGCCCCAATGGGGCAGGCAAAACCACGGTGTTCAACCTGATCAGCCGGATTTACACCCCCACTACGGGCGAGATCGACTACCTCGGCCCCCAGGGTATGGTCAAGCTCACCGCGCAGGCTCCGCAAGACGTGGCCGCGCTGGGCATTGCGCGCACTTTTCAGAATATAGAGCTGTTTGAGCACGCTTCGGTGCTGCACAACCTCTTAATTGGCCGCCACACACACCGCCAGACGGGCTTTTGGCAAGACCTATTTTTTACCCCTTCTGCGCGAGAAGCAGAATTGCGCTCGCGGGAAAAGGCCGAAGAAGTGATCGACTTCCTCAACCTGCAGCACTACCGTGACACCTTCGTAGCAGGTCTGCCCTACGGCGTGCGCAAGGTGGTGGAAATGGCACGCGCCCTGTGCACCGAGCCGCGGCTGCTGCTACTAGATGAGCCGTCCTCGGGCCTGAACGTGGAAGAAACCGACGACATGGCCTTCTGGATCCAGGACATCCAACAAGAACTGGGCATCAGCGTGCTGATGGTGGAGCACGACATGGGCCTAGTGTCCAAAGTGTCGGACCGGGTACTGGCCATGAACCAGGGTGAAATGCTGGCCATGGGCACGCCGCGCGAAGTGCAAAGCGACCCGGGCGTGATCGAAGCCTATCTGGGTTTGGTGGACGATGTATCTTCGTTGCGCCGCCCCAGCGGCGCCCGCTCACGTTTTGACGCCGGGGGAGCCCTATGAGCAGCCTGCCACCCGCCATCAGCGACCATCCGGTGCTCAAACTCCTGAACGTGGAGAGCGCCTACGGCCCGATCAAGGCCATCCGCGGCGTGAGCCTGCAGGTTCGCCGAGGCGAAATTGCAGCCGTTTTGGGCTCCAACGGGGCGGGCAAGACCACGATTTTGAAGACCATATCGGGCATCATTGACCCGCGCAAGGGCTCCGTC
>CAMDKE010000295.1 GCA_945901215.1 Comamonas sp. lk | reverse complement strand
CCAGCCATTTCTTCCTTGGCAATGCGATAGGCCTCACCCATGCCCACAATCTGGTGCGTAGGCAAGGTGCCGCTGCGCATGCCACGCTCGTGGCCACCGCCGTGCATTTGCGCTTCGAGTCGAATGCGCGGCTTGCGTCGCACAAAGAGGGCGCCAATGCCTTTGGGGCCATAGGTTTTGTGCGAGGTCAGGCTCATCAAGTCCACCGGCATCTGCGACAAATCAAACGCCACGCGGCCCGTTGCCTGCGCCGCGTCCACATGAAAAATCACGCCTTTTTCGCGGCAAACCGTGCCAATGGCCTCGATGTCCTGGATCACGCCGATCTCGTTGTTCACAAACATCACACTAGCCAAAATCGTGTCCGGACGGATGGCGGCCTTGAAGACATCCAGATCCACCAAGCCGTCTTCTTGCACATCAAGGTAGGTCACTTCAAAGCCCTGACGCTCCAACTCGCGGCAGGTGTCGAGCACGGCTTTGTGCTCGGTTTTCACCGTGATCAGGTGCATGCCTTTGCCTTTGTAGAACTGCGCTGCGCCTTTGAGGGCGAGGTTGTTGGACTCGGTGGCACCCGAGGTCCAGACGATCTCACGCGGGTCGGCGCCAATCAGCGCGGCCACCTGTTCGCGCGCGGTCTCCACCGCGGCTTCGGCCTCCCAGCCCCAAGCGTGGCTGCGCGATGCGGGGTTGCCAAAATGGGTGCGTAGCCAGGGCACCATGGCGTCCACCACCCGTTCGTCGCAGGGGTTGGTGGCGCTGTAATCCATATAGATGGGAAAGTGGGGGGTCAAGTCCATGGTTATCTTTGTCTATCAGTTGAAGGAAAACTGGGGCTGATGCATCAGCTTTTGGAAAAAGCGTTGCCCAGCGCGAACACCGAGTTGGGCGCATTGATACGGATCGGATGCGACACCGGCAACGCGGAGATAGCGCGCTTGATACTGGGTTTTTCTTCCACCTGCAAGCCCTTGGCCAGTTGGTCGTCGACCAGCTTTTGCAACGTGACCGAGCTCAAGAACTCGACCATGCGCAGGTTAAGGGATGCCCAGAGGTCATGCGTCATGCAGCGACTGCCCTCGCCCATGCAGTTTTCCTTGCCGGCGCACTGGGTGGCATCCATGGGCTCGTCCACCGAGACAATGATGTCAGCCACCGTGATCTCGGCGGCCTTGCGCGCCAGTGTGTAACCCCCGCCCGGGCCCCGGGTGGATTCGACCAACTCGTTGCGGCGCAACTTGCCAAACAGCTGCTCCAGATAGGACAGCGAAATTTGCTGGCGCTGGCTGATGGCTGCCAGCGTGACCGGGCCACTGCTCTGGCGTAGGCCCAGGTCGATCATGGCGGTAACGGCAAAACGGCCTTTGGTAGTGAGACGCATCGCAAACTCCTGGAGACGGGTTTTAGTTGACTAACGTGGTCGAGTATACCCAACGTCCTACTGTTTTACTCGGATAAATAGACTGCACGGTCACAAAATAATTTCACGCCCGGTCCTAGCCCGATTTCAGGGGCAAAACCACGATATTGTCCAGCCCCGGCGCGCCAAAGGCCTGGGCCTTGAGAATGCCCAGCTGATCGCGTACGCGGGCCGCTTTTTCGAACTCCAGGTTGCGGGCGTGTTCCATCATCAGTTTTTCCAGGCGCTTAATTTCTCGGGAAACGTCTTTCTCGCTCATATCCTCCACCTGCGCGCGGGCCATGGCGTCGCGCTCCAGGCGTTCGGCCTCTT
Source organism: Comamonas sp. lk (assembly GCA_945901215.1). Classification (GTDB taxonomy): domain Bacteria; phylum Pseudomonadota; class Gammaproteobacteria; order Burkholderiales; family Burkholderiaceae_C; genus Allorhodoferax. Next base: position 1,860 of record CAMDKE010000295.1, on the reverse strand, counting down.
TGCCGGCCTTTTCGCTGTAAACACCGTCGATGAGGTCGCGTACTTTTTTCACAATAGCGCGCGGGGTAATGCCGCGCTCCAGGTTGTGCGCTACCTGCTTTTTGCGCCGTCGCTCGGTCTCGCCCATGGCGCGCGCCATGGAGTCAGTGACCTTGTCGGCGTACAAAATTGCCCGCCCCTCCAAGTTGCGCGCCGCGCGGCCTATGGTCTGTATGAGTGAGCGCTCGGAGCGCAAAAAACCCTCTTTATCGGCATCCAGAATTGCTACCAACGACACCTCGGGGATGTCCAGGCCCTCGCGCAATAGGTTGATGCCCACCAGCACGTCAAAGGCGCCCAGGCGCAGGTCGCGCAAGATTTCCACGCGCTCCACCGTGTCCACGTCGCTGTGCAGGTAGCGCACTTTCACGCCGTTGTCACTCAAATAGTCGGTGAGTTGCTCGGCCATGCGTTTGGTCAGGGTGGTAATCAGCACGCGCTCGTTTTTCTCAACGCGGGTGCGGATCTCTTGCAGCACATCGTCCACCTGCGTGGTGGCCGGGCGCACTTCCACCTCGGGGTCCACCAGGCCAGTGGGGCGGACCAGCTGCTCCACCACCTGCCCGGTGTGGTCTTTTTCCCATTGCGCCGGGGTGGCGGACACAAAGATGGCCTGGCGCATCTTGGTCTCGAACTCTTCAAACTTGAGCGGCCGGTTGTCCAGCGCGCTGGGCAGGCGAAAGCCGTATTCCACGAGGGTCGTTTTGCGCGAGCGGTCGCCGTTGTACATCCCGCCAAATTGGCCGATCAGCACATGGCTTTCGTCCAGAAACATCACCGAGTCCTTGGGCAGGTAGTCGGTCAGCGTGGCGGGTGGCGCGCCTGGGGCGCTGCCGGCCAAGTGGCGCGAGTAGTTCTCAATGCCCTTGCAGTGCCCCACTTCAGAGAGCATTTCCAAATCAAAACGCGTGCGCTGCTCCAGGCGCTGGGCCTCGACCAGCTTGCCCTGGCCCACGAACTCTTTGAGCCGGTCGGCCAGCTCGATCTTGATGGTTTCCACCGCCATCAGCACCTGTTCGCGCGGCGTGACGTAGTGGCTGCTGGGGTAGACGGTGAAGCGCGGGATCTTTTGCCGAATGCGTCCGGTCAGCGGGTCAAAAAGCTGCAAGGACTCGATCTCGTCGTCAAACAACTCGACGCGGATAGCCATCTCAGAATGCTCGGCCGGAAAGATGTCAATCGTGTCGCCGCGCACGCGAAACGTGCCGCGCGAAAAATCCATGTCGTTGCGCTGGTACTGCATGCGCACCAGCTGGATGATCATGTCGCGCTGGCCGAGTTTGTCGCCCGCGCGCAGCGTCATGATCATCTTGTGGTATGCCTCGGGCTGGCCAATGCCGTAGATGGCGGAGACGGTCGCCACGATCACCACGTCGCGGCGCTCCAGCACGCTTTTGGTACAGGACAGGCGCATTTGCTCGATGTGCTCGTTAATGGCCGAGTCTTTTTCGATAAACAGGTCGCGCTGGGGCACATAGGCCTCAGGCTGGTAGTAGTCGTAGTAGCTGACGAAATACTCCACCGCATTCTTGGGAAAGAACTCCCGAAACTCGCTGTAAAGCTGCGCGGCGAGCGTCTTGTTGGGCGCAAACACAATCGCCGGACGCCCCAGGCGGGCGATCACATTGGCCATGGTGAAGGTTTTGCCTGAGCCCGTCACTCCCAGCAGAGTCTGAAACACCTCCCCGTCAAGAACCCCTTCCACCAGTTTGTCAATCGCCTCGGGCTGGTCGCCGGCCGGCGGATAAGGCTGGTAGAGCTCAAAGGGCGAATCGGGGAAGGTGACAAACGTGCCGGGGAGCGCCGGCGCGATGACTTCAA
>CAMDKE010000294.1 GCA_945901215.1 Comamonas sp. lk | reverse complement strand
CCGGCCCCTACGATGACGACGTCGAACTTACGTTTGGATACAGGATAGGTCATGGGGTAAGTATTGTGAAAGGGTAATGTTCAAACGCGCCACAAAACCTGAATCGCCCAACCGGCACAGCCGACCAGCCAGACGATGGAGAAAACCTGGAGCGACAGGCGAATACCCACGGGCTTGACGTAGTCCATCCAGATGTCGCGCATGCCAATCCATACGTGGTACAGCAGCGCCACGATGATCACAAAGGTGAGCGCCTTCATCCACTGGCTGGAAAAAACCCCGGCCCACCGGTAGTAGTCGATGGGGCCCTTAGAGAAAATCAACTGGGCCAAAACGACCAGTGTGAACAGGGCCATTAATGCGGCTGTGACGCGCTGGGCCAGCCAGTCGCGCAGGCCATAGTGGGCGCCCACGACTATGCGTTTGGAACCGTAGTTAATTGCCATGGTGTGTGTCTTTCGGTGTGTTGCCGCTATGTCGCGATGCAGTGTGTTGATGCCGTGTTGTGGCCTAGTACAGGCCAAACAGTTTGGCACCCAGCACCAGGGTCAGGCCCACGCTGAGTACCAAGGTAACAAGGGCCGAGGATTTGCCAAATTCTTTACTCACCGCGTGGCGTGCATCCATCCACAGGTGGCGCAACCCGGCGATCAGGTGGTGCAAGAAGGCCCAGATGATGGACAGCGCTACCAACTTGACAAACCAGCCTGGGACAAAGCCCATGCCGATGGCGAAGACGCTGGTAAAGCGCGCGAAGGAAATTTCTGAAGAAATCGAGGTGTCGAACATCCAGATGATGAAGGGCATCAGCAAAAACATCAACGCGCCGCTGACCCGGTGCAGGATAGACACAACGCCCGCCACCGGAAGCCGGTAGTTGGGCAGGTCTGTAAAGGCGTTGATGTTGCGAAATTCGGGCCGCTTGGGGCGAGGGGTGGTGGGGGGCGCAGACATGGGCGGAAGCTTTCTAAGATGTAACCGGTTAGTAATTCTTCTGGCTCGGTGCAGCGCGAATTCTATTGCACTGCACCAATCTGACACCCGCCTTGCAGGGTCTGTTTGACGAAGGGGTGGTGTCAGTACAGTTCATTGCGGTAGTAATGGGTGCTGGTCAGGTAAAGGCACTGGCGCATTTCCATGGGCGCGTCGTTGTAGGTATAGGCAATGCGCTCCACGCTGAGCAGGGGTGTGCTGGAGGTGACAGCCAAGAGATCCATTTGCATTCCATCGGGTAGCACGGCCCGGATTTTCTCCTCGGCGCGCACCATGCGCACGCCAAATTCACGCTCAAACAATGCGTACATGGGGCCATCGTCATCGCGCAAGCGCTCGGCGGTCAGGCCCTTGAATGGGATGCCGGGCAGCCAGATGTCTTCCAAAATGGTGGGGCAAGCACCGAAGGACAGTACCCGCCGTATCTGCATTACGGCGTCACCAGCGCGCAGCCCCAACCCGCGGGCCACTTCTGCCGAGGCCCGCGCGCGTTTGCATTCCACAATCTGGCGTTGCGCCGGGCCGTCGCGGTTGGCGTCGCCGTGATCTGGCACTAGCTTCAAAAACCGGTATTGCACCTGGCGCTCTGCATGGGTCGCGACAAAAGTGCCTTTTCCCTGGCGGCGCACCAGCAGGTTGTCGATGGACAGCTCGTCAATCGCCTTGCGAACCGTGCCTTGGCTGACCCTGAAGCGCGCTGCCAACTCCTGTTCGCTGGGGATGGCGGCCCCCGACTTCCATTCCCCCGCTTCCAGACTTTGTAACAACAATGCTTTGATTTGCTGGTACAGCGGACTAAAGGCCGGCGTGGCTTGCGTTGCGGCTGCGCCAGCCGTTGCGCCTTGCCCAGCGGACGAAGGATCTGCTTGCGGGTTCAAGGCGCCAGGGTCGCTGGAAAGTGGGAGCGTAACAGCCATAAAGGGGTACTTTTGTCAGCGCAAAGTCAGTATCGAATAGGGTCTAATCATATCTTATATAAGACATAAGACAGATTGACATTTTCGAAGAAACAAGGGTAAACTCTTATTAATCTCTGCATTGCCATCGCCTCTGGGTCGGTGCCAGTCAGCCCACGCTTTCACAACACTTCCTGGAGTTTTTTATGAGCAAGAAGCCCGTTCGCGTTGCCGTTACCGGCGCAGCAGGTCAAATCGGATACGCCATATTGTTTCGCATCGCCTCGGGCGAAATGCTGGGCAAAGACCAGCCCGTGGTGCTGAGCTTGCTCGAAGTTCCGTTTGAGAAGCCCCAGCAAGCATTGCAGGGCGTGATGATGGAGTTGCAAGACTGCGCATTCCCCTTGCTCGTAGGCATGGAAGCGCACAGCGACCCTATGACCGCGTTCAAGGACGTGGACTACGCCTTGTTAATCGGTTCGCGCCCCCGTGGCCCCGGCATGGAGCGCGCTGAGTTGCTCGCCGTGAACGCCGAAATCTTTACCGCCCAAGGCAAGGCCTTGAACGCCGTGGCCAGCCGCGACGTGCGCGTGCTGGTGGTGGGCAACCCCGCCAACACCAACGCCTACATTGCCATGAAAAGCGCGCCCGACCTGCCGCGCAAGAACTTCACCGCCATGCTGCGCCTGGACCACAACCGCGCCCTGAGCCAATTGGCCGCCAAAACCGGCAAAGCCGTGGCCGATATCGAAAAATTGGCAGTCTGGGGCAACCACTCGCCCACCATGTACGCCGACTACCGCTTTGCCACCGTGCACGGCGAAAGCGTCAAGGACATGATCAACGACCACGACTGGAACGCCAACACCTTCTTGCCCACCGTGGGCAAGCGTGGCGCAGCAATCATCGCGGCACGCGGCGTGTCGTCGGCAGCTTCTGCCGCCAACGCCGCCATTGACCACATGCGCGACTGGGCGCTGGGCACGAACGGTAAGTGGGTGACCATGGGCGTGCCGTCGGACGGCCAGTACGGCATTCCCAAAGACACCATGTTCGGTTTTGCCGTGACCTGCGAAGGTGGCGAATACAAAGTGGTAGACGGTTTGCCCGTGGACGCATTCAGCCAAGAATGCATCAACAAAACCCTCAAAGAGCTGCAAGACGAACAAGCGGGCGTCGCCCACCTGCTCTGATTGCGCCCCAGCCCGTGCACCGCTTGGGTGCGTGGGCGGGCGCTGCCGCGCAATGCAACACCCCCGCGACATTCTTTTAGGTGCCCAGGCGCGCACCGGGGTGTTGCCGGTTTGCGACCACTACAGCGGCGCCCCCGCGCGCATGCGCAAGAGTTTGCTTTTGCAGGCCGAACTGATCGAAGAGTTCGGCGCCTGCGTGTTCGATGTCACCCTGGACTGTGAAGACGGCGCCCCGGCTGGCGGCGAACTGGAGCAGGCCCACACCATCTGCGAGTTGTTGAACGGTTTGCCTATCGCGGCGGGTAGCGGTGTTCGCTCACCCTTGTCCCGCGTGGGCGCGCGTGTTCACCCCGTGGACCATGCATCGTTCGCCTCCGACGTAGCCATCATCGTGGGCGGAGCGGCCGCAGCTTTGAGTTACCTTATGGTTCCCAAGGTGGAGTCGGTGGATGATGTCGAGCAGGCTTTGAAGGTGATCGACACAGCAGCTGGTAGCACCTTGGTGCCCTTGCATGT
>CAMDKE010000293.1 GCA_945901215.1 Comamonas sp. lk | reverse complement strand
GCGTTCCAATTCAGCGGCCCATGTTCGTGCAACTGCGTCTCCAACCAGACGAACAGCGCGCCATGCGGTCCGGGCAGCGTGCACAGCATGCTGTGGTCTTCGCTGGAGAGTGCCTCCCAAAGGTGGCTTTGTCCCAGCAAGATCCGGCTGGCATGGTCGGCGCGACTGGCCGGGCGGGCGCGCCCCCCGATCCGTGGGCGGCTCGTCACCGGCCGGGGACCATAGGGCGTGCCGCGCTGAAATGGTGCCGCACCAAAGCTAGTTGCGGCCGCGCTCTCGTAGCCGGCGCCCCGGTACGGAGTGCGCCGGGTACCTTCTTTGCTTCCTGAGCGCGCTGGCGGCATCCACAACTCACTGAGTTCTCGGCTGGTGAGCTGCACCAGGTCGGCAATCTCAGTCAATAGTTGGAGTTTCAAAGCGCCTTCGGGCAGCTGCATCCACAGAGGCTTGGCGTTGCTGGACAAGTGCGCGCGGCCTTCGGCCGTGTGCAGGTCGCAGCCCTCGCTGGCGGATTCGACTAAAAACCGGCTCAGCGGAGTTGCCTGGGCCACGTAGTCGGCAAAGGCGACGCCACCGTGGGCGCGGATGAAGCTGTCGGGGTCGTGCTCGGCGGGCAAAAACAAGAATTTGATGCTGCGCACGTCGGTGGCGAAAGCCAGCGCTCCGTCCAGGGCCTTGCGCGCCGCGCGCCGACCCGCGCTGTCGCCGTCAAAGCTGAACACCACCGCGTCGGTAAAGCGAAACAGCTTTTGCACATGGTCGTTGGTGCAGGCGGTGCCCAAGGTTGCCACGGCGTTGGGAAAGCCCAGCTGCGCCAGCGCCACCACGTCCATATAGCCTTCGGTCACCAGCACATAACCCTTGTCGCGCAAATGCGCGCGCGCCTCAAACAGGCCATACAACTCGCGGCCTTTGCTAAACACCGGGGTTTCGGGAGAATTGAGGTATTTGGGCTTTTCGTCGCCCAGCACCCGCCCGCCAAAGCCGATGCACTCGCCCTTGATGTTGCGAATGGGAAACATAATGCGGTCGCGAAAGCGGTCATAGCGCTTTTCTTCGCCGCCTTCCTCGGCGTTGCTGATTACTAGGCCGCTTTCCACCAGCAGCGGGTCGTCGTAGCTGGGGAACACGCTGGCCAGGCTGCGCCAGCCCTCGGGGGCGTAGCCCAGGCCAAACTGCTTGGCAATTTCGCCCGATAAGCCCCGGCCCTTGAGGTAGGTTACGGCGCCGGGCGCGTCTTTGAGGTTGCGGCGGTAGGCCTCACCGGCTTTTTCCAACACGCTGCTCAGGGTGTGTTGCTTTTCGCGCTGCTCTTGAGCGCGGGCGCGGTCCTGGGGTGAGGCTTCGTCTTCGGGCACTTGCATGCCGTATTGCTGCGCCAGATCGTGCACGGCTTCCACAAAGCTCATGCCAGCGTGGTCCATCAAAAAGCTGATAGCGTTGCCGTTCTTGCCGCAGCCAAAGCAGTGGTAGAACTGCTTGGTGGGGCTGACCGAAAAAGAGGGTGATTTCTCACCATGGAAGGGGCATAGGCCCATGAAATTGGCGCCGCCCTTTTTGAGCTGCACGTAGCGCCCGACGATGTCCACCACGTCGGCGCGCGCAATCAGCTCTTGGATAAAGGTTTGCGGTATCGCCATTCGTTCATTGTAGAAGTGGGCCCTTTTTGGGGCGAGGTTTGGGGCGAGTGGGCCGGTTTAGTCGCCTAGCACCACACCCTCACGCCGGGGGTCGGCTCCGCCAAACCAGCCTTTGGACGTGCGCGCAATGGCTTGCAGGCCACTGGGCAGCGGCACCTGCACCACGGCGTGGCCGCGCCCCTTGAGCGCACTGGCGGTGGATGCATCAAAGCGGCCTTTTTCCAGCACCAGCACCTCGTCCATGGCGCCAAAGTTGGGCAGGTCAATCGCCGTTTGGGCGTTCAGGCTCCAGTGCAGCAGGGCGTACAGGGTTTTGGCGGTGAAGTGGATGATGAATGCGCCGCCCGGGCTGCCGAGGGTGGCGAGCAACTGGCCGCTGTCGGCGTCAAACACCAGCGTGGGCGACATAGACGAGCGCGGGCGCTTGCCTGGCTCCACCCGGTTAGCTACCGGTTTACCGTCGGCGCCGGTGGGCGCAAAGCTGAAGTCGGTAAGCTGGTTGTTGAGCAAAAAGCCGCCTTCCAAGCCCACGCCCCGGTTGACCATGAGGCGCGCGCCCCAGGCGTCCTCGATGGTGGTGGTCATGGCCAGCGCGTTACCCGAGCCGTCGACTACCGAAATATGCGAGGTGCCGTGCTCGGTCTGCGCGGCCATGGGCGCGTAGCTGCTGCGAACCGCGCCGGGTTGGCCCGGGAGTGCGCGGGGCATGCGCGGGCCGCTGGGGGCAATAAGCGCAGCGCGCTGGGCGAGATACGTATCGTCGAGCAGGCTGGCCCAGCCGCCTTCAGGCGCGTTGACAAACTGCGGGTCGCCCACAAACTGGGCGCGGTCGGCAAATGCCAAGCGCGCGGCTTCGGTATACAGGTGCAGCCAGGGGGCGCCGGGTTGTTCGGCTTCCAGCGCCAAAGTGCCTGCCGGGGTGTGCGCCAGGGTGCCTAAGATTTGGCCTATCGCCAGCATGCCTGAGCTGGGCGGCGGCATACCGCAGAGGCGGTAATTGCGCGCTGGGGTCTGCGTGACCCGGTAGGCCATGCACAAGGGCGCGCGTTCCACCGGCTGGTAAGCAGCCAGGTCGGTGGCACTCAGTGTGCCGGGGTTGCTGGCGTTGCCTTGCACCTTGGCGGCAATCGCCTGCGCTACTGCGCCCTTGGTCAGTGCGCTGGGGCCCTCAGAGGCAATGCGCTGCAGCACGGCGGCGAGCTCTGGGTTGCGCAAGAGGTGGCCTGCCGGCCAGGGCTGGCCACTGGCATCGTAAAAATACCGGGCCGCCACTGGGTCGGTCTTCAGATCAGTCTCGGCCGCTAGCAGCGTGGCCATGCGCGGGCTGATGGCAAAACCGTTTGTGGCCAGCGCGATGGCCGGGGTGAACAACTGCGCCCAGGGCAGCTTGCCGTGCTGGCGGTGGGCCAGCGCCAGCATGGGGACCACGCCGGGCGCCCCCACGGATCGGCCGCCGACCGTGGCTTGGCGCATGGCCATGGGCTGGCCGTCTGGCTTGAGAAACAGCGCTGGCGTGGCGGCTGCTGGCGCGGTTTCGCGGCCATCAAAAGCTCGCGTGGTTTTGCCGTCAAAGTGCAGCAAAAAAGCCCCGCCGCCAATGCCGCTGCTTTGCGGCTCCACCAAGGTCAGCACCATTTGTACGGCAATGGCAGCGTCTACCGCGCTGCCGCCAGCACGCAGCATCGCGTAGCCTGCCTCGGTGGCCAACGGGTTGGCAGCAGCCACGGCAAAACTGCGGCTGGCCCAGCCGGGCTTGGATTGGAAGGCGCTTGTACCTTCAGGCTGGGCGGGGGCGCTGGGCGCGTTTTGCGCCAGGCTGGTGGCAACCGCGCCCGCCAGCGCCAGCGTGAATGCCAGGGGGCGGAGCAGCACGCGCACTATTTTTGCCGCGGCGCGCGACCCAGCAGGTAAAACTCGGGGTTGGGCATCATGCCGGTGGCGTTGGCCACGCGGTTGGACA
>CAMDKE010000292.1 GCA_945901215.1 Comamonas sp. lk | reverse complement strand
GCTGCATGGCGGCATTGGAGTAACCAACGAGTACATCGTCAGCCACTACTTCAAAAAGCTCACCCAGATGGAAATGACTTTTGGCGACAGCCTGCACCATCTTGGCGAGGTGTCTGCGAGTATGGGGGACAAGGCGGGGGTGTTTGCCTGATTTTTCACTGCCATCGAAGCCGCGCCTGCCCGCTAGGGTGCCCTGCACCTCAGCGCAGCACCCTGGGCACCGCCCCAAGCAGCGACCGGGTGTAGGCCTGTTGTGGCTGCTCTAGCACCTGACGAGCGGCGCCATACTCAACCAGCTTGCCACCTTGCATAACGGCGATGTCGTGCGCCAGATACTCCACCACCCCGAAGTTGTGGGTGATGAACAAATAGGCCACGCCCAACTCGGTTTGCAGGTCGCTCAGCAGATTCAGAATTTGCGCTTGCACCGACACGTCCAGGGCCGAGGTGGGCTCGTCCGCCACGATCAGCAGCGGCTCCACCGCCAGGGCGCGCGCAATGGCCAGGCGTTGGCGCTGGCCGCCTGAGAACTCGTGCGGGTAGCGCGCCAGGGCGCCTGCGGGCAGGCCCACTTTGTCCAGCAGGGCAGCCACGCGGGCGTGCCGCGCGCGGGCATCGACCTCGGGGTGTAGCGAGGCCACGCCTTCTTCCAAGATTTCGTTCACGCGCATGCGCGGGTTGAGCGAGGCAAACGGGTCTTGGAACACGATTTGCGCGGTGCGCCGCGCTGCGCGCAAGGCCGCACCCTGCAAGGCTTCCAGCGCTTGGCCTTGCAGAACCGCGCTGCCTGACACTTGCGCCTGGCCACGCAGCAGTTGCAACAGCGCCTTGCCCACGGTGGTTTTGCCGCTGCCCGATTCGCCCACCAGGGCCAGCGTGCGCCCGGTGTGCATCTCAAACGACACACCGTCCACCGCCTTAACAAAGCCCACGGTGCGTTGCAACAGGCCTTTGCGGATGGGAAACCAGACTTTGTAGTCGCGCACCGCCAGCAAAGGCGCGGCGGCGCTTGGCGTTGCAGGCTTATCCTGGGAGGCGCTGGCTGTCGCGGGCACCATATTGCGGCTGGCGTGATCCCGCTCCAAAGCGCCCTCGTAAATAAAGCAACGCACCGCGTGGCCAGGCGTGTGTTCACGCATCTGCGGCGGGGCGCTGCGGCACAGGTCGGCGGCGTCCTGGCAGCGCTCGGCAAAGCGGCAGCCGGCAAAGGTCTGGCTCAGCGCAGGCACCACGCCGGGGATGGACGCCAGGCGCTGGCCGCGTTTGCTGGCGTCGGGCAAGGCATCTAGCAAATTGGCGGCGTAGGGGTGCAGCGGGTGGGCAAAAAAGTCGGTGGCGGTGGCCACTTCCACCACCTGGCCGGCGTACATCAGCGCCACGCGGTGCGCCATTTGCGAAACAATGGCCAGGTCGTGCGTGATCAGCAGGAGCGCCATGGCTTGGCTGCGTTGCAGGTCTTGCAAGAGCGCGAGTATTTGCGCCTGAATGGTCACGTCCAGCGCGGTGGTGGGCTCGTCGGCCACCAGCACATCGGGCTCGGCGGCCAGGGCGATGGCGATCATCACCCGCTGCTTTTGCCCGCCCGAGAGTTGGAAGGAGTAGCCCTGGGCCCTGCGCTCAGGCGCGTCAAGCCCGACGCGGCGCAGCCAATCCACCGCTTTAGCAGCGCCGGCCTCGCCGCGCAAAGCGGTATGGCGCTCAATCACTTCCCGGATTTGCCGCCCCACCGTCATCACCGGGTTCAGGCTGGTGGCGGGCTCCTGAAAGATCATGCTGATCTTGCGGCCACGGAATTCGCGCATGCGCGACTCGGGCAGCGCCAGCACATCGGTGCCGTCCAGGTCGACCTGCCCGCCGGTGACACGGCCGTTGTCGGGCAGCAGGCGCAGCAAAGACAGTGCCGTCATCGACTTGCCGCAGCCCGACTCGCCCACCAGGGCAAAGGTCTCGCCACGGGCAATGGTCAATGAGAGCGCGTCCACCGCACGCACCAGAGCGTTGTCGGTCTCCAGGTCGGTGGTCAGATTGCGAATATCCATCATGGCGCAGCCACCTTCGCAACTTGCGGTTTTGGCGCCTTGAGCGGTCGCACCCGGAATGCCCGGGCACGCGGATCGAAAGCCTCGCGCACCGCACTGGCAAACAGCGTCATCGACAGCACCAGCGCCACCATAAAGCCAAAAGCAGTGGCCAGCGTCCACCAGATCACCGGGTCACGCGACATCTCGTTGCGTGCGCCGTTGATCATCACGCCAAAGCTGTTGGTGTTGGGGTCCACGCCCACACCTACATAGGACAAAACCGCCTCGTAAAGCACCAAGCCCGAGAAATCAAGCACCGCCACGATGACGATCACATGCGTCAAGTTGGGCAAGATGTGGCGGCGCATGATGCCCAAGTCAGACACGCCAAAAGCGCGCGCCGCCTGCACATAGTCCAACTCACCCAGCTTGAGGGTTTCGGCGCGCAGCAGCCGCGCCAGGCTGGCCCAGCCGGTAATCCCCAATATGGCCGCCAGCAAAAACAAGCGCACATCGCCGCGCTCCAAGCCGGTCTCAAACATCTGCGGGTTCTTGTCGATAAACACCTGGATCATCAGCACAAACGCCGAGATCAGCAACACCGAGGGAATGGACGACAGCACGGTGTAAAAGTACTGAATGGCGTCGTCCACCCAGCCCTTGAAGTAACCCGCCAAGATGCCAAACACCACCGCCAGCGGAATGGTCGACAGCGTGGCCAGCGACCCAATGACCACCGCCGTGCGAATGGATTTGAGGGCCAAAAACAGCACGTCATTACCGGTCTGATCGGTGCCCATCACGTGGTAATGCGGCCACAGCGCCGCCACCCAGCCCACCAGCAGCGCCAGGGCCAAAAATGTGCCCCCCACCGCGCGCACGGGGAATGCCACATCACCCCGCCACAACGCACCCAGCGCCGCCGACACGCCGACCCGCCAGACGCGCGCCTGGCGCACCACCAGCAGCGCGCCCGCGAGCAGCGCCACCAGCGCCCCACCGGCCAGGCCCTGCAGACTGCGCTGCGCCACATCGGCGCCCCATTGGCTCTCGGGCGCCGTCAAGTGCTTGCCGCCAAACTGCAAGCGCGGAAAGTCGCGCACCGACACGCCGTTTTGCAACATGCTTTCCTTGGAAAACTGGTGCGTAGCCAGAGGCACAGAATACGTTTTTTCGCGCGCCTCGCGCGGGCCGGTCAAGAGCACGTCCAGCAAAGACAAGGTCCGCGTGGAATAAGCGGCCACCGGGGCAGCGGGAGTCGCCGCGCCGCTGGCAGCGCCTGCTGGCGCGGCGGTAGATGCAGAGGCCGCAGCAGCGGGCGGCAAGAGTGGACGAAAGTGTATGGAATCCACCAAGGCCACGAGCACGAACAGCGCTAGCACCACGCCAGCCGACATAGCAGAAGCGTCCTTGGCCACGTAACGCCAAGTCTGGCGCAGCAGCGGGGTGCGCAGCGCGTATCGCAGGTACAGGGCCAGCACGATGAGTTGGGCGTACAGCGCCAGGTCGGTGGCTAGAAAGACGAATTTAGGCATGTTTTTTGAGGAGCTTTGACTGGACGTGAACCTTAAAACCCTATCGGCGAAATGCGTTTA
>CAMDKE010000291.1 GCA_945901215.1 Comamonas sp. lk | reverse complement strand
TTGCGAAGAGTGCCGGGAACATGCCCATGACTCTGCTTTCCCAGTCGTGGTGAAAGACCTGCTCGTTTGGCTCGGTGAATATCGCCCCGAATCCATGCATGCCGCCAAGGTCGTGAATACTATTCATTTCGATCTCCTTAATGTGATGGGGTGGAGCCCGTCGGTTTACCTGTGCCGATCATCGAATCGCGGGTGACTATTTCGGCAAGTTGCTCTTCACTGAATCCCTTGGTGTCTTCTGGCCTTTCAGGCAATACCATGTAGCGCAGTTCGGCAGTGGTGTCCCAAACCCGTATCTCCTTGGTGGCCGGTATTTCCAAACCAAACTCAGCCAAAACCCCGCGAGGATCAATGACTACGCGTGCACGATAGGGCGCTGCCTTGTACCAAGCTGGGGGCAATCCTAGGACAGGCCAGGGATAGCAAGAACACAGCGTACAGACCACCACGTTGTGCACTAACGGCGTGTTTTCAACAATAGCCATGTCTTCTCCCTGCACGCCTGAGAAACCCAGCTCCGCGATAGCGGCAGTTGCGTCTGCAAGCAAACGCGCTTTGTAGGCCGGATCGACCCAGGCCTTAGCCACAACCTTCGCCCCATTTCGCGGACCTACTTTGTGTTCATAGGTTTCGACGACCGCGTCGACAGTTGCCCCGTCAATAAATCCTTTTTCTATGAGCAGGGACTCTAGGGCCTTGACTCGCAGAGCAGCGTCCTTTGGCGGCGATTGGTACCCATCGTGATGGTGATGGTGTGAATGTGTGTGCTCCATATTGCATTTCTCCTGGTGTAGTAAATAAATCTTAAAGAGACGCCCCGCTAGCACCGGCCTCGGAAGCCGTGACGAATTGAACAGATGGACCAATATTAAGAGTGGCCAGGCGGGAACGCTTGACTGTGTGCGCCATTCGAATGGTCAACACAGACGGTTTTTTGTCGGGACCTAGGGGTAATCCCGATTGACGGTAGAAGTCGCACCGCGTGCCGGAACCGATTTCATCGAGAGCTAAAGAGACTGCGGGTGGACCGAATTGACACAGAGTTGTCAAGGAAGAAGCGCTGGGAAGTTCGCACCAGGAAATTTTGTTTTAGGTATCCGTGGAGACCTTAGTCACGAGCTCTGAAAGAATTGCCATTGTGTTCACCACCAAAACGATTGGCGCGCACAGGCAAGCGCTCTGCGCATTGGAGGCTTAATATGCATTCCATCGGGGAAAGACTTTGGCGCAGCGTCAAGCATGAAAATATTTATCTAAACGGCCATGCCACCATGGGCGAGTTGCTGGTGAGCCTGAGCAAATACTTTGTTTTAAAAAGGAGTCCGTTATGTCCTCATCTACCATCGCAACCAACGAACTGTCCCGCGCCTCCAGCGCGGTACACAGCCTCCTGTTGCAGCTTGCGGTCAGTGCAGCCCTTGGCGTTGTCGTGCTGTACGGAGTGGGATTTTCCGAAAGTCCGTTCGCACATAACGCCGCGCACGACGTGCGTCACATCACGGTCAAGCCTTGTCATTGAGCTAATTTTTGTCGGTAACTAGCTTTGATTTTTAGACGATTGATTTGGGCGGCGCTGGTCAGCGCGGTGGCGGTGGGCAGTGTGCAAACCGGCGTGCAGCGTTGGCAAGCCGCGCCGCTGATTCTGGCCGCGGAGGTGTACGAGTCGCGAAAAGCTGACGCTCCCGAACCGGTTGCCCCCGACGCGCGTTTGCACTCCGAGGCGGCTGCCCCGCATGAACATGAACACACGCAGGGACACGGTGTAGCCAAAAAGGGGGAGCCTGAAAACGGCTTCGAGCGCACAGGCTGGACTTGGGTCGCCAATAGCTTGCACGCGTTTAGCATCGCGCTACTGGTGTTTGCGGTGATGGGGGTGTGGCTCTACAGGCGTGGTCCGGCCGTTGGCTCATTGGCTTTGGCTGCTTGGGTGGCCGCAGCAGGCTTTTTGAGCCTGCACCTCTGGCCTTCGCTGGGCTTGCACGCCGAAGTGCCGGGTATGGAAGCTGCCCCATTGCACGCCAGACAGGTCTGGTGGGTGCTAGCTTGCGGCAGTGCGGTGGGCGCTTGTGCTGTGGCCGGGTTTTCACGCGCGTCCTGGCGCTGGTGGGTAGCTGCGGCCTTGCTGGCGCTGCCCGTCGGAGTGGGGGCACCGCAGATGCAGGGTGATGCCCTAGCAGGCCTTGACCCTGAAGCACGCGCCGCACTAGAGCAGCTAGGCAGGCAGTTCATCTGGGCTACGACCTGGGTTGCGATGTCGTTCTGGGCCAGCATGGCTGTAGTGGGGGGCTTAGCGTTTGAGCGGTGGGTGCGGCCTGGCTTGTTGGCGGTGTTGAAGGGTGCCGATGCGGGGGTGATGAGCGCGGTTCGGTAATCGATGCGTTTGTCATGCGCAATTTGGACTCCAGCGAAGGTAATACCTGCGCAAGCAACTATGTAAATGATTGCAAATTCACAACCTTCTCATCACCTACCACTGCGCCAGAAGAGCTACTGGCGACTCGCGTGGCAGAGCGGTCGGTTCGCCTTACGTACCAGCAATAGGATGATGCAACGGTCTCAGATTGGAGTGCCGCGCACGTGGCGTCCCTGGGGGCGCAGTGGCAAGCGATTGCAGATGGGTTGGATGAACTGATTACGGGGTCACATCTGCGTTGGCAGGAACATCATCCTTCTCCTAGGAACCGTTGCGTGGGGCCACCACAACCCAGAACTTCGCCGCAATGGGGCCCATTCGGGGTCCGCTGCTTGCAGCGGCTTCTTTGGTCGATCCTGAGCGTCAAATAAATGGACGAAAAAAAGCCCCGGTCAAGGGGCTATTCGTGGTTTGCGCAAGTTAACGCTATTTAGACCGCCGCGAGCGCCTGCTCAAGGTCTTCCAACAGGTCGTCGATGTGTTCAATACCCACTGACAGGCGCACCATGTCTGGCTTGACACCGGCCTTGGCCAGCTCCTGCGCGTTGAGTTGGCGGTGGGTGGTGCTTGCGGGATGGCAAGCCAGCGACTTGGCGTCGCCGATGTTGACCAGTCGCGTGAATAATTTAAGCGCATCCTGAAACCGGGCGCCAGCCTCCAGGCTGTCTGCCGCCTTCAAACCGAAGCTGATGATGCCGGAGGCCCGCCCACCCATTTGCTTTTGCACCAGGGCGTGTTCCACATGGTCGGTCAAGCCGGCGTAGTTCACCCAGCCCACTTTGGCGTGGGTCTGCAGGTGCAGGGCGATCTTGAGCGTGTTTTCGCAAATACGGTCCATGCGCAGGGCCAGTGTTTCAATACCTTGCAAAATCTGGAACGCCGCCATGGGGCTCAAGGCCGCACCCATATTGCGCAGGGGCACCACCCGGGCCCGACCGATGTAGGCCGCAGCGCCCAGCGCCTCGGTGTAGACCACGCCGTGGTAACTGACATCGGGCTCGTTCAGACGCTTGAAGCGCTCCTTGTGCTCAGCCCAAGGGAACTTGCCGGAATCAACGATGATGCCGCCAATGGTGGTGCCGTGACCACCGAGGTATTTGGTCAGGGAGTGCACCACGATGTCGGCGCCATGCTCAAACGGGCGGCACAGGTAGGGGCTGGCCACGGTGTTGTCCACAATCAAAGGAACACCGTGGGCGTGAGCA
>CAMDKE010000290.1 GCA_945901215.1 Comamonas sp. lk | reverse complement strand
GTAAGGGGTAACTGTTGCAACAGGGCGGTCAGCGCAGCGCTACTGTCTTGTGATGGTGCGCTTCGCATGGTCAAAGCTTGCAACAATGCGGCGCGCAAAGCACCCTGTGAGGCGCGCTCGCTTGGCACATGCCAATGCAAGGCTACCGTGTCAGCCGCCTCTGCCAGGTTTTGGTTGCGCAACAACCAGTCACTCAGCCGCTCGCCTGCGACCACGGCATAAGCGGGTGCGCCGCCGTCGGTCACCGCTTGTGCATGCACTGACCCCATCAAAACGACCCAAACCATCAACCCTAGGACCCGACTCCGAAAAACACTCACGGATAGTCCTTTTCCAAGGGCACGCGTTGCAGACGCAAACACAGCATGGGTGCGAGACATTGCTCCGAATACACCACAACCGCGTCGCCCGATTGCGAATTGCGCGCAAACCAACTCACTTCGGCGCTGCCCAGAGCGCCTGTTGCCCGCGCTGTCTCTTTGAACCACTGCAGGTTTTTCGCACCTTGAATCTCCGAGGGAGGACTCCAACGGGTTGCTGGAGTCTGACTCCACGCCTGTGTCTGCACGGCTTCGCGAACACCAAAACGGTAGCTGGGCAACTCGTCATGGGTCCGCACAAAAATGGGAGTCTCCGACCCCAAGCTAGGCCAAGTCGGGCGTGGATCGAAGCGAACGCCGATCCAGTCCAAAGGCAAACCTTGCGTCGCGAGCACCCGACCGTCCATCAGCTTAAGCACTTCGGAGTTGGCGGAGTACCACACTTCGACCTCCCCTTGGGGCGTCGTATCGACATAGCCCAGCACCAAAAGCGCAACCGGCTCATTATTGAGTTGCGCGCGCAGGTAACGCATCTTAGGGTTGTAAGCGCGGGGTAGCGCAGACGCTTGCTCCCCCGACATGGCCTGCACCGCGAGCATCTGAAAACTTTCCACCAAGGCAGACCCGCCGGATGCACAGGCACTCAGGCCCGCCACTGCAAGGCCATAAAAAAAGCCGCCTAGCATCCTTGGGCGGGTTACGACACCGCTGCACATGCGCTACTACGGCGAATACTTCGCCATGGACTACAGAACTATCAGGTGCCTGTGGTGCCTGTGGTGCCTGTGGTGCCTGTGGTGCCTGTGGTGGCCTTGTTATCATCACTTTGTATGACCACCGCAACAGTCAGACCGACTACCGCTGCAATTCCGACTAAGGCACCAACACTCAAACCACCCAGAGCCGCGCCTGCTGCGCCGGCTGCGCCGGCACCTGCGCCCGCGCCCACAGCACCAGACGAACCCGTGACACCTGATGCGCCTGCCTCTTGGGCCAAGCCTTGCTGCGCCACCAAAGCCAAAGACAAAGCCACGACAGAAAGTTGTTTGATGTACATGAGAAAATTCCTAAAAATGTGTCTGGGTAGTATACGGCTTTGGCCTGAACATGCTGAGGCGCCCGCGACGGGTGACTGATAACTTGCCTTGACGCACGATAGCACCACGCCTTACGCGGTTGGACGCAGCCCCAGAGCGCGTCGACAGGCGATGCGCAATTGTCGAATTTTTTCAGCCTTTAACGGGTCGGCGCTACTGCTGCGCACAGCTTGTCGGATAAAGACGAAAAACAGCAAGGCGAAGCCCGTCGCCAAGCCTGCCATCAAGGCAATCTGCGCTTTCTGCGGCTTGCTTTTGAGTTCTGGAGCAACAGCCACGTCCACGACCTGGATCACCGCACCCTCGCGGCTTTCATCGACCCGGGCGATTTCATATTGTTTAGAAAACAACTCAAACAAAGTCTCAAAGTATTTGAACTCTCGGTATTTGGTGATGTAGTCGCCTCCTGCATCACCCCGCTGCGGTGCCGCATCACCAGACTCCAGTTTGGCCATTTGCGACCGCATAGCGGCGAGCTCAAACTGCGCTTGCTTGAATTCAAATGCCGTTTCAGCCAAGTAGCCCCGCATGCTGGCGAGCTTAATTTCCTGCGCTACGATTCCTGCCTTGAGTTTGGCGACACCTTCCACTGCGGCCACGGGGCTGGATTTCAGCACGGATACGGCGACCCCGGTGGACCGCAAAGCGAGCTCTGCATTGACCAGCTTCTCTCTCGCTGTTGCGAGCTGTTTCTCGAAAAAAAGGCGGCGCTGTTGCGCCTCGGTCACTGCCAACCGACTCAGCAGTTTGCTCAACTCTTCCACGTGGGCGTTGGCCAAGGTGGCAGCAAATTGCGGATCGCGGTCATCGATTTCAATGGTGATCAGACCATCTTTGCCCGGCTTGACGCGGGCATTCGCATCTAGAGCTTTTGCCGTGTTTTGGCGGTATTTCTGCTCGTAGCGCGCAGTGAGGTCAAAGCGGTTAATCAGCACGTCTTGCACGCTGCGACTTTTCACAAACGCAACATACTGGTCCGTAGGATTTTTTAAGCCGCTGGCCGCACCTGCGAGGCCACCCAAGCCGCCGAGGGATTGCAACAGGCTGGCGGCACCGCTGGCTTGTTGCTGCGGTGGCATGAAAGTGGTGGTGGCAGTGAAGGTGGGTGCAACCGTAAATGCCCAGCCCAAACCGACCAGGCCAGCCAACAAAGAGCCGCCCAGCAGCAGACGCAAATTGTCGGCCACCACTTGCAGCAGGTCTAGCAGGCTGATTTCCGCGTCGGCTGGTGCCGCGATGGATTCAGGGTCGGTCATCGCGGCTTAGTTGTTGATTGTTTTGATGGCAGCCAGGCCCAGGCCAAGGTTGGCCAGGATTTGCGTCCAGTCCTTCAAGCCACGCACGGTGGCGTTGTAGCCCGTTTCGCGGTCCCACTTGGCGGGCACCACAAGGGTGTCGCCGGGCATAACGGCTATGGACGTGAACGCGCGGCCAAACAGGCTGCTGTGGTCTACGCGGCTAAGCACACTGCCGTCGGCGCGCACCAGGAAAAGCTGATCTGGGTCGGCCTCTTCGGTAAGGCCGGCAGACTTGACGACGTCAGCCACTGTTTTGCCGGGCTTGTACAAAAAGACGTTTTCGTTGTTGACAGCGCCAAAGGCGGCCACGTAGCTGGGCACCGCGGGCACGCTGATGTGGTCGCCGTCCTCGAGCGACAGGTCGGGCAAGTCCGATAAGGAATGGGCGCGGGAGTCAAGCTCCAGAGATATACGACCGCTGCTTTTGAAGGAACGCAAGCGCTCGATTTGTGACTTGAGCTGGGCCTGCTGCTGCGCGAGCATCACTTGGGACTGGGTGGCGGAGTCCGTCTTGGTGACTGCGTTGGCGGTCACGTTCTGCGCGTTGGACTGGGCTTGTGCCTCCAGGCGGCGCACGAGCACATCCAAGTTGCCTTGCTGGCGCTTGCGGATGGATTCTCGGCTGAGCTCTGTGCCAAACAAATAGGCCTGGGGCGTCAGGCCACCCATGCGGCGCAGCAGCTGGCCCAGGGTCTCGCCAGGCAGGGCCTGATAAATGCCGGGGGCAGCCACTTCGCCTTCTACGCGCACCAAGCGGGTCTGGCGCTCTTGGGGCAAAGCCAGTTCGTTGCGGCCCAATATGGTGACCACGTCGCCGGGCTGTAACACCAGGTTTTGGCTAGCGTCGCGCTGCAAGACTACGCGGCCCAGGTTAAAGGGCAGCAGCTCAGTGGTGAGTCGGTCGGGGTTGAGGCGCTCCACCA
>CAMDKE010000289.1 GCA_945901215.1 Comamonas sp. lk | reverse complement strand
CCACAGGGCTCGCGCGGTTCACGCGGCCGGCCCATCGTCAATATGTTCCCGCTGCAAGAAGGCGAAAAAATCACCGTGGTGCTGCCGCTCACCGGTGACAAGCGCACCTTCCCGGCCGACCAGTACGTGTTCATGGCCACGTCCATGGGTACGGTCAAAAAGACGCCGCTGGACGACTTCAGCAACCCGCGCAAGGTCGGCATCATTGCTGTGAACCTGGACGAAGGCGACTACCTGATTGGCGCGGCCATTACCGATGGCCAGCACGACGTGATGCTGTTCTCGGACGGCGGCAAGGCAGTGCGCTTTAACGAAGACGAAGTGACTGCGCACGGGCGCCAGTCGCGCGGCGTCAAGGGCATGAATTTAGAGGACGGCCAAAGCGTGATCGCCATGCTGGTGGCCGAAGACGAGCTGCAAAGCGTGCTGACCGCGACCGAAAACGGTTACGGCAAACGCACCAGCATTACCGAATACACGCGCCACGGACGCGGCACCAAGGGCATGATCGCCATCCAGCAAACCGAGCGCAACGGTCGCGTTGTGGCCGCCACGCTGGTGCATGCCGAGGACGAAATCATGCTAATCACCGACCGGGGTGTTTTGGTGCGCACGCGCGTGTCCGAGATCCGCGAACTCGGCCGCGCCACCCAGGGCGTGACCCTGATTGGTCTGGACGAAGGCTCCAAGCTCAGCGGCCTGCAGCGCATTGTGGAAAACGACGCTAACCCGTCCGAAGCCACGGATGTCACAGACGCAAGCGACACGCCCGACGCAGACGGCGACACTCCGACCGACGTTTAAGCCGGGCCTGCTGCGTGACCCGACCCTATAACTTTTCGGCCGGTCCGGCCACCATGCCTGTCGAGGTGCTGGCGCAAGCGGCCAGCGAAATGCTGGACTGGCCTGACGCCAGTGGCAAACGCTGCGGCATGGGCGTGATGGAAATGAGCCACCGCGGCAAGGAGTTCATGTCCATCTGCGCGCACGCTGAAAATACGCTGCGCAGCCTGCTGGCCGTGCCCGCGCACTTCAAGATTTTGTTCATGCAAGGCGGTGGCCTGGCCGAAAACGCCATCGTGCCGCTCAACCTGAGCGCCCTGCGCGCCCCAGCGGGCCAACCTGGCCAGACCGACTTTGTGCTGACCGGCAGCTGGAGCCAGAAATCTTGGCAAGAAGCCAGCAAATACAGCAGCACGCACGTTGCCGCCAGCAGCCAGGCGGGTGGCTTTACCGACGTTCCCGAGGCGGCCACTTGGCAAATACGGCCAGGCGCCAGCTACGTCCACATTTGCAGCAACGAAACCATCCACGGCGTGGAATTCCACACCCTGCCCGACCTTAAAGCTCTGGGCTCGGACGCCGCGCTCGTGGTCGATTTTTCTTCGCAGGTTGCCTCGCGCCTGGTGGACTGGAACCGCGTGGGCCTGGCCTTTGGCGGCGCGCAAAAAAACCTCGGCCCCGCCGGTTTGACGGTGGTGGTGGTGCGCGAAGACCTGCTGGGCCACGCACTGGCCATTTGCCCCAGCGCCTTCAACTATGAAACAGTGGCCGCCAATGGATCGATGTACAACACACCGCCCACTTACGCCATCTACATGGCCGGTTTGGTGTTTGACTGGTTGACGCGCCAAGGCGGCATTGCCGCCATTGAGGCGCAAAACATCGCCAAGGCGCAGGCCTTGTACCAGGCCATTGACAGCTCGGGCCTGTATTTCAACCCGGTGGCAGCGCATTGCCGCTCGCGCATGAACGTGCCGTTTTTTCTGCGCAACGAGGCCTTGAACGACGCTTTTTTAAGTGGCGCCGCAGCCGCTGGCCTGTTGCAGCTCAAGGGCCACAAATCGGTGGGCGGTATGCGCGCGAGCCTTTACAACGCCATGCCCTTGGCTGGCGTGCAGGCGCTGGTGGACTATATGCAGACCTTTGAGCGCACCCACGCTTGAGGCCTGCGAACCAGGAAACTTTGATGACCAAAACACTTTCCGACCTTCGCGTACAGATTGACGCGCTTGACCTGGACCTGCTGGCCCTGCTCAACCGCCGCGCTGGTCTGGCGCACGAAGTGGGTGAACTCAAAAAAGGCGAAGGCTCGGTCGTGTTTCGCCCCGAGCGTGAGGCGCAAGTCATTGGCAACCTGCAGCACGCCAACGCCCAGACCCGCAACGCGGGCACGCTCAAGCCCGAAAGCGTGGCCTTTATTTGGCGCGAAATCATGTCCGCCTGCCGCGCCTTAGAGGCGCCACAGCGCGTGGCCTATCTGGGCCCGGCCGGCACGTTTAGCGAAGAAGCCGCGCTGCGCTTTTTTGGCTCCAGCATTGCGCACGTGCCCTGCGGCAGCTTTGACGAAGTGTTTCAAGCCACTGCCGCCGGTTCGGCCGAATACGGCGTGGTGCCGGTGGAAAACAGCACCGAAGGCGTGGTCACCCGCTCTTTGGATTTGCTCTTGACCACCCCGCTGCATATCGTGGGCGAGATCAGCCTGATGGTGCGCCACCACCTGCTGCGCGCCAGCAACAGCCTAGAAGGCATCGAAGTCGTGATGGCCCACCCCCAAGCGCTGGCCCAGTGCCAGCAGTGGCTCACCACCCATTTGCCCCACGCCGAGCGCCGCGCCGTGTCCAGCAACGCCGAAGGCGCGCGCCTGGCCGCCAATCAACCCACCTGGGCCGCGATTGCCAGCGAACGCGCAGGCGCCACCTTTGGCCTGCACTTGGCGGCGCGCGCCATACAAGACGACGCTTTCAACCGCACCCGCTTCGTGGTGGTCTGCTTGCCCGACACCTTGCCCGCCCCGCAGGCCAGTGGCCGCGACTGCACCAGCCTGGTGGTGTCGGTGCCCAACCGACCCGGCGCGGTGCACGACATGCTGGTGCCGCTCAAGCTGCACGGCGTGTCCATGACGCGCTTTGAGTCGCGCCCGGCGCGCTCGGGCCAGTGGGAATACTTCTTCTACATCGACCTGCAAGGCCACCCGTCCGAGCCCCATGTCAAGGCGGCGCTGGCCGATTTGCAAACCCTGTGCGCTTTTTACAAAGTGCTGGGCACCTACCCCTTGGCCGACTAAGGCAGGCATAAGCAGCATGAAGCCTGGCTACACCATCGTCTATGGGCAAGACCTTGCCGCGAAATTCGGGTTTTCTGAGCCTGCGTTTGGTTTTGCGTGGTCTCAAGAGGCAGGCCTTGTCGAGTTACACAGCCCCCTAGGCAGCGCATGAAATTTCAACGGCTTGCCCTTATTGGCTGTGGCTTGATGGGAGGCTCGTTTGCGCTGGCCGTGCGCGAGGCGGCTCTGGTGCAAACGATTGCCGGCTTTAGCGCCTCTGATAAAACCCGCCAACGCGCCCTTGAACTTAAGGTCATCGACCAAGCCTGCACCAGCGTGGCCGAGGCGGTGCAAGGATCCGATCTGGTCTTATTGGCCGTGCCAGTGGGCGCCATGCCAGCCACTTTTGCCGCCCTGCGCGATGTGCTGCAGCCCAACGCTTTGTTAATGGACGTGGGCTCTACCAAGTGCGACGTCGTTGCCGCAGCGGTTGCCACCTTGGGCGAGCGCCTTGGCTGCTTTGTGCCCGCCCACCCGATTGCAGGCAAAGAGCGCGCAGGCATTGAACACGCCGAAAGCACGCTGTACCAAGACCGCCGCACCATCCTCACGCCACTTCCCACCAC
>CAMDKE010000288.1 GCA_945901215.1 Comamonas sp. lk | reverse complement strand
GGCACTCCGCGCCCGCCCACACCTAGGCGCGAAATCAAAGTCACAGCGGAATATTCCCATGCTTGCGCCAAGGGTTCTCAATCTTCTTGTCCTTGAGCATTACCAGCGAACGGCAAATGCGTTTGCGGGTCTCACTGGGCAAAATCACGTCGTCAATAAAGCCGCGCGCACCGGCCACAAAGGGATTGGCGAAGCGGGCTTTGTATTCGGCCTCTTTGGCGGCCAGCTTTTCGGGGTCGCCCTTGTCTTCGCGGAAGATGATCTCCACCGCGCCTTTGGCGCCCATCACGGCGATTTCGGCATTGGGCCAGGCAAAGTTCACGTCCCCACGCAGGTGCTTCGAGGCCATCACGTCATACGCGCCACCGTAGGCCTTGCGGGTGATGACGGTGATTTTGGGCACCGTGCATTCGGCGTAGGCGTACAACAACTTGGCGCCATGCTTGATGATGCCACCGTACTCCTGGCTGGTGCCGGGCATGAAACCGGGCACGTCCACAAAGGTGATCACTGGAATATTGAAGGCATCGCAAAAGCGCACAAAGCGCGCCGCCTTGATAGAGCTCTTGATGTCCAGGCAACCCGCCAAAACCAGGGGCTGATTGGCCACGATGCCTACCGTCTGCCCGTCCATGCGGGCAAAGCCGATGAGCATGTTTTTGGCGTATTCGGGCTGGATCTCGAAAAAGTCGCCCTCGTCCACGGTTTTGACGATCAGCTCCTTCATGTCGTAGGCCTTGTTGGCGCTGTCGGGCACCAGAGTGTCCAGGCTCTTGTCCAGGCGGTCGGCCGGATCGCCGCTCTTGCGCACCGGGGCTTTTTCGCGGTTAGAGAGCGGCAGGTAGTTGTACAGGCGGCGCACCATCAAGAGCGCCTCCACATCGTTGTCAAAGGCCAGGTCGGCCACGCCGCTCTTGGTGGTGTGGGTGATGGCGCCGCCCAGTTCTTCGGCCGTCACCTCTTCGTGCGTCACGGTTTTCACCACTTCTGGGCCGGTCACGAACATATAGCTCGAATCTTTGACCATGAAGATGAAGTCGGTCATGGCAGGGCTGTAGACCGCGCCGCCGGCCGACGGCCCCATGATCATGCTGATCTGAGGGATCACGCCGCTGGCCATGGCGTTACGCTGGAAGACCTCGGCGTAGCCGCCCAGCGAGGCAACACCTTCCTGGATGCGGGCGCCGCCTGAGTCGTTCAAGCCGATTACCGGCGCGCCGACTTTCATGGCCTGGTCCATCACCTTGCAAATTTTCTCGGCGTGCGATTCGCTAAGCGCGCCGCCAAACACGGTGAAGTCCTGGCTGTACACAAACACCAGGCGCCCGTTGATCATGCCGTAGCCGGTGACCACGCCGTCGCCCGGAATCTTTTGATCCGCCATGCCAAAATCCACGCAGCGGTGTTCGACAAACATGTCCCACTCTTCAAAAGTGCCTTCGTCAAGCAACACTTCCAGGCGCTCGCGCGCGGTGAGTTTGCCTTTGCCGTGCTGCGCGGCAATGCGCTTGGCGCCACCACCCTGGCGCGCGAGTTCGCGCTTGGCTTCTAGTTGTTCAAGAATGTCGTGCATGGAAGATGCCTTTCTGTCTAAAATTTAGCGGATGCGCACAAAGCATGCGCATGATTTACAAAGGAACAGCCATGGCATACGAATCCACAGCCGCAAAAAAGCCCGTCAACCTCAGCATCAACAGCGACTTGCTGCGCCAAGCCAAAGAACTCAAAGTCAATGTCTCACAGGTGCTCGAAGTGGCCCTGGCCAGCCAGGTCAAACGCCTGCGCGAGGCGCAATGGCTGGAGGCCAACAAGGAGGCCATTGATGCGTACAACCGGCATGTCGAGGAAAACGGGCTTCCGTTCGATGGGGTGCGCCAGCGCTTGTGGTCCGGCCTGACGACACCTGAGGCACCATGAGCCAACACCATATCCATGTGCTGCTGGACGAAACGCTGGCGGCAGACATCCCCTTCGTGCTGGACATTCAGAGCCGATTGCTCTCGGCCCTGGGCACGCGGGTGGTGGCACCGGTGCTGGCTCGCCGGCGCCTTGCCAGCGCCGTGGTAGACCGCCTGAATCCTTGCATCTGGATTGACGGCATGGAGCACGTGGTCGTGATGCAGCAGTTGTTTGCTATCGACAGCCACGCGCTTGGCCGATCCGTAGTGGACATGGGCGCCCAAAGCCACACCATCGTCGCCGCGCTCGACACCCTGATCAGCGGCGTCTAAAGCAATCATTGCCCCGCCTTCAGCAGCCTGCGCGCTGCGGTGGACGCGGGCAGGAAACCAGAGCGCACATCGTCGCTCAGGCGGGGCAGCAAGGCAGCAACCTCAGGCTGGGCCTTGAAGCGCTGCTTCAGTCCAGCGTCAATCCGCTCCCACATCCAAGCCAGTGATTGGTTTTGGCGGCGGCTGGCAAAGCGACCATTCGCCACTTGCAGCGTCTTGAATTCCATGACCTCTGCCCAAAAAGTGTCCACTCCCTGGCCCAGCAGCGCGCTGATTTGAATCACCTTGGGGTGCCACTGGCTGGCTGCGTGGTGGATATTGGCCGGGTTGCCGTGCTGACTCAGCAGGCGCAAGGCGCCACTGATCTGCGCCTGGGCCCGAGTGGCGGCACCTGCATCTAAATCGGCCTTGTTGATGACCACCAGGTCTGCGAGTTCCATCACGCCTTTTTTGATGGCCTGCAGGTCGTCTCCGGCGTTGGGCAGTTGCAGCAGCACAAACATGTCGGTCATTTGTGCCACGGCGGTCTCCGACTGGCCCACGCCCACGGTTTCGACAATCACCACGTCATAACCGGCGGCCTCGCACGCCAGCATG
This sequence comes from Comamonas sp. lk, assembly GCA_945901215.1. Classification (GTDB taxonomy): domain Bacteria; phylum Pseudomonadota; class Gammaproteobacteria; order Burkholderiales; family Burkholderiaceae_C; genus Allorhodoferax. The sequence continues at coordinate 848 of CAMDKE010000288.1, read as the reverse complement.
GACTCGCGCGTCTTGTCGGCCACGCCACCCAGGGTGCCGCTGGCAGGGCTGGGGCGGATATAGGCTTGTGGCGCCACGCTCAGGCGGTCCATGCGGGTCTTGTCCCCCAGAATGGAGCCGCCCGAGACGCTGCTCGACGGGTCTACCGCCAGCACCGCCACCTGATGGCCCTGCGCAATCAGGTAAAGGCCCAGCGCCTCAATGAACGTGCTCTTGCCCACGCCCGGCACACCGCTTACACCCAAACGGAACGAGGCGCCGGTGAAAGGCAGCATGTCGGTCAACAGCGCATCGGCCAGCAAGCGGTGGTCGGCGCGCGTGGATTCAAGCAGGGTGATGGCCTTGGCCATGGCCCGGCGGCGCAGCAGGGCGCCGCTGCCACGCAAATCTGCCAACAAAGAGGTGGTGTCAGCCGCCATCACAAAATTTCAAACGCCCGACCATCGGCCAGGCGGTAGCGGGAAAAGTCGCGCACGTCCAAGGTCATGATGCGGGTGACGCCCGTCTGCTCCGCCAGCCAAACCAAGGAAGCATCGGCCAAGTCCATCTCCGAGCGCGGCGCTTGCGTGTAGCGGTGCATCAGGTCCGCAAAGTCGTTGAGGTCCTCTTGGGCAAACGGATACACCGCGATGGCACCGGTTCCCAACCAACGCAACAAGGTGTAGCGCTGTGGCGGCGGCACCATGTAACTAGCTTCGGTAACACAAGGCCAGGTGGTGGACAGCGACCAGTTTTCCTGCGCCCCTTGGCGCAAAAGCGTCTGGTAGTACAGCGCCTGAGACTGCTTGCTGCTAAACGCTGCCACCATGGCACTGGCGTCAATCAGGGCGGCTGCCATGTTTGGCTCT
>CAMDKE010000287.1 GCA_945901215.1 Comamonas sp. lk | reverse complement strand
CCTGGTGGAGTGGCAGCTGCGCGTGGCCGCGGGCGAGCCGCTGCCGCTGGCGCAGGCCGACATCCGCTTCACCGGCCACGCCATCGAGGCCCGCTTGTACGCCGAAGACCCCTACGCCGGTTTTGCCCCGCAAACCGGTCAGGTGCTGTGGTGGAAGCCGCAGGCGGCGCTGGACAGCGGTGTGCGCATCGACCACGGCCTGCAAGAGGGTGACACCGTGTCGCCCTTTTACGACCCAATGGTCGCCAAAATCATCGCCCACGGCCGCGACCGGGCAGACGCCACGCGCCGCCTGCGCGCCGCCTTGCAACGCACGCCGCTCTTGGGCCTGCGCCACAACGGCCGCTTTCTGGCCGACCTGCTGGCGCACCCCGAATTTGCCCAGGCGCAGATGACCACGACCCGCATTGACGAATGGGCGGAGCAGGGCGCCGCGCTGCTGCAAGCCCCCCAGCCCAGCGACACCGCTTGGCTAGCCGCGGCGCTGGTGCTGCTGGCCGCGCAGGGCCACAGCTGGCGCAGCGACAGCGTGGCCGCGTTTGACATGGCTTTGCAGTGCGGCGAACAGCTTTGCCGTCTGCGCCTGCGCCCCGACCGCCATGGCGGTGTCGCGATGACGCTCTTTGCTGCGGCAGAAGGCGAGGGTAAAGACATGGGTAAGGGTGTGGGCGCTGGTGCGAATACCGCTACCGGTGCTGGCAAAAGTGTCAGTGCCAGTGCCAGTGCTGCGTCTGGTTCGGGCACCGATTCGGCCCTGGCGGCCTCCCGGCAGTTGCAGGCCAGCGTGATCAGCTTCGAGGCTGGAACTTTGCGCTTTGCGCTGGACGGCGTGGTGCAAAGCGCCGTTGCCCTTGTGCTGGGCGCGCAGGTGGGAGCGCAAGTGCATTTGGCGCTGGATGGCGACTGCTTTGTGTTCTGCGAGCCCTCGGCCTTTCCCGCGTCGCACAGCGCGCAAGACCCCGGACGCGCCCGCGCTCCGGTGGCGGGGAAGGTCAGCCGCGTGCTGGTGGCCGCAGGCGACGCCGTGGTCTTGGGCCAGCAACTGCTGTGCGTTGAGGCCATGAAAATGGAAATGTGGCTGTGCGCCCAAACCCCCGGCACCGTCAGCGCCGTGCACGCGCAGCCCGGCGACCAGGTCGAATCGGGCGCGCTGCTGGCCGAAATCACCCCCGACCCGGCGGCACCCGGCGCCCCCTGATTCACCTGTTCAAGAGAAAGCCTCCGCCATGGACAAAGCCATACTTACCTGCGCGCTCACCGGCGTGCTCACCGACCCCGCCCAGCACCCCGTGCCGGTAACGCCCGCGCAAATGGCCGCCGAAGCGCGCGATGCCTTTAACGCCGGGGCCAGCGTCATGCACGTGCATGTGCGCCAGCAAGGCGCGGGCATGGGCCATTTGCCTTCCTGGGACCCAGACGTGATGGAAGACGTGGTGGGCGCCATTCGCGCGGCCTGCCCCGGCGTCATCATCAACCTCACCACCGGCGTGGTGGGCAAGGACATCAGCGGCCCGCTGGACTGCATCCGCCGCATCAAGCCCGAAATCGCCGCCTGCAACGCCGGTAGCCTGAACTACCTGAAGATCAAGGAAAACGGCCAGTGGGCCTGGCCACCCATGGTGTTTGACAACCCGGTTGCCAAAGTACAACAATTTTTGGACGTGATGGCGGAATGCGGCACCCACCCCGAGTTTGAGTGCTTTGACGTGGGCATCGTGCGCTCGGTCACCATGTATATCAAGGCGGGCATGCTCAAGCCCGGCATGGGCCGCGCCGAATACAACCTGGTCATGGGCGTGGCCTCGGGCATGCCCTGCGACGCCGAGCTGCTGGCGCTGCTACCCCGCTGGATGGCGCCCGACAGCATCTGGCAAAGCACCCTGATTGGCCGGTCTGAGATCTGGCCCGTGCACCAAAAGACCGCCGACATGGGTGGCATGTTGCGCACCGGCCTTGAAGACACTTTTTACCTGCCCAATGGGACGCGTGCCAGCGGCAACGGTGCGCTGATCGCCGAACTCGCCCTGTGCGCCCAGCGCGCCGGCCGCATAATAGCCAACCCCGAAGAGGCCCGAACGCTGCTCAAGCTGTGCTAGACTTGCCAGCTTCGCGGCTGTAGCTCAGTTGGATAGAGTACTTGGCTACGAACCAAGGGGTCGTGGGTTCAATTCCTGCCAGCCGCACCAAACCTAAAACCCTAGAACAGAAATGTTTTAGGGTTTTTTTCGTTTGCGCCTTGGGGTATCGGCGGCCCAAGGTGAAGTCGTCAAAAAAAACCGACTGCCCTTTTACCTATACTCGCCCTCGCAGACGCTTAAACAAAATTACTGGCTTTATCTTGAACTCTTTTTTGAAACCCACGTTGGTTGCGTTGTCTTTTGTGGCGGTATGCGCATCGGCGCAAACGGGTTTGGCATCCACGGAGGGCGCGCTAGATGCGACTACGGCATCCCAGCAAAAGAATTACGGCCAGCTTGCGCAAGACCCCCGACGTACTTTGGCCGGAACGCCTCCGCCCGAGCTGGCGCCCGGTACCGCGCCAGCCGAGGAGCCCAATCGGGCGCTGAGCCGCGCACGCGGTCCCGCCAAGACAGAGTTGCCCAACCAATTCCAGCTGTTTGTGCAAGAGACCACGGGCAAGCTCCTACCCCATTTCGGCGCTTCATTGTTCGATGCACCCCAGACTTACGTTCCTGATGCCGGATTGGCTGCGCCTTCGAGCTACATACTCGGCCCTGGTGACGAAATTCGACTGCAGGTATGGGGCTCGGTGGAGTTTGCAAGCTCGGTGGTGATTGACCGCAACGGGCAGGTTCAAATCCCGAAAGTAGGCGTGATTTCCCTGGCCGGCGTCACTGTCGGAGAGTTAGTGCCTGTGGTCAAAGCCCAACTGACCAAGGTGATTACCAACTTTAATGTCAATGCCAGCCTGGGTCGTCTGCGCAGCATCCAGCTGTATGTGGTGGGCCAGGCGCGCCACCCCGGCACCTACGCGGTCTCTAGCATGAGCACCCTGGTCAACGCCCTGTTTGCCAGTGGTGGACCAAACGCGAACGGCAGCATGCGCTCCATTGAATTGCGCCGCGACGGCAAATTGGTTACGCAAATTGACCTGTACGACTTTATTACCAAGGGCGACAAAAGCCGCGACGTAGCGCTCTTGCCCGGTGACGTCATCTTTATCCCCCAAGCTGGCCCGCGCGTGGCGGTGCTGGGTGCGTTTGACGAAGTCGCCATTTTTGAGACCAAAGCCCCGGGCCAGACGGTGGGAGAGGTGCTGGCCTATGGCGGCGGCGTGGCGCCCATTGCCACGGTGCGGAAGGCGTTGCTGGAGCGTGTCAACCCCGCCGTTAAATCGTCCCGCGAGGTGCTGGACCTGGCGCTGGACGCCAACGGCCTGACCCAAAAGCTCCAGGCTGGCGACATTCTTACCCTGCTGCCTGTGAGCCCCGCGTTTGCCAACGCCGTTACCTTGCAAGGCGTGGTGGCCGAGCCGGTGCGCCACCGCTGGTTTGCGGGCATGCGCATTTTGGATCTGATACCTAACACCGAGGCACTGGTCACGCCTGACTACTTCAAGCGCAAAAACCTGCTCACCCAAGGCGACCAGTCCGCCCTGGGCGCTAAAACCCCAGGCAGTGCCGAAGAGGCGGGCGCCAAAATCACCGAGCGCTTTAGGCGCATGGCCGAC
>CAMDKE010000286.1 GCA_945901215.1 Comamonas sp. lk | reverse complement strand
TTGCTCAGCGAGCGCTGGGCCGAGGCGCCGGCCGTGGTGCAAGACCTGCGCGCCTGGCTGTGGGACCAGGGCCTGCTGCAAAGCAAGCGCATTGAGGGCAAAGACGAAAACCAGCCCGAGGTGGCCAAGTTTCGCGACTACTTTGCCTATGACGAGCCGATTGGCCGCGTGCCTTCGCACCGGGCGCTGGCCGTGTTTCGGGGCCGTGCGCTGGAAGTTTTGGACGCCAAGCTGGTGCTGCCCGACGCTGCGTTTGCGCTGGCCGCGCCAGAAGCGGCGCCCAAAGCCAAAGGCCCGGTGGTGTCGCTGGCGGAGGCGCGCATTGCGCTGCGCCTGGGCTGGAGCCACCAGGGCCGCGCCGCAGACGATTTGATTCGCAAATGCGTGGCCTGGACCTGGCGCGTCAAGCTCAGCCTGTCCACCGAGCGCGACCTGTTTGCCCGCCTGCGCGAAGACGCCGAGGGCGTGGCCATCAAGGTGTTTGCCGACAATGTGCGCGACCTGCTGCTGGCCGCACCTGCCGGGCCGCGCGTGGTGATGGGCCTGGACCCGGGCATTCGCACTGGCGTCAAGGTGGCGGTGGTGGACGCCACCGGCAAGCTGGTGGACACGGCCACCGTTTTCCCGCACGAGCCGCGCAAAGACTGGGACGGCTCACTCCACACCTTGGGCGCCCTGTGCCAGCGCCACGGCGTGAACCTGATCGCCATTGGCAACGGCACCGCCAGCCGCGAGACCGACAAGCTGGCTGGTGACCTCATCAAGCTGCTGGCCAAGGGTGGCGGCGGCGCGATTGACAAAGTGGTGGTCAGTGAGGCCGGGGCCTCGGTGTACAGCGCCAGCGAATACGCCAGCCAAGAGATGCCCGACGTAGACGTGAGCCTGCGCGGCGCGGCCAGCATTGCCCGGCGCCTGCAAGACCCGCTGGCCGAGCTGGTGAAGATTGACCCCAAATCCATCGGCGTGGGCCAGTACCAGCACGACGTGAACCAAAGCGAGCTGGCCAAAACCCTGGCCACCGTGGTGGAAGACTGCGTGAACGCCGTGGGCGTGGACCTGAACACCGCCAGCGTGCCGCTGCTCTCACGCGTGTCGGGCCTGTCGGGCACCGTGGCCAAGGCCGTGGTGCGCTGGCGCGAGGCCAACGGCGCCTTTGCCAACCGCCAGCAACTCCTCCAGGTCGCTGGCCTGGGCGCCAAAACCTTTGAGCAAAGCGCAGGCTTTTTGCGCATTCGCGGCGGCGACAACCCGCTGGACATGACCGGCGTGCACCCCGAAACCTATTCGGTGGTGGAGCAGATCATGGCCAAAGCTGGCAAACCCGTGGCCGAATTGATGGGCCGCGCCGACATGCTCAAAACCCTGCGCTCCGAGCTGTTTGCTAACGAAAAGTTTGGCGTCATCACGGTACAAGACATTTTGAGCGAGCTGGAGAAACCCGGCCGCGACCCGCGCCCGGACTTCAAAGTGGCGCGCCTGCAAGACGGCGTGAACGACATCAAAGACCTGGTGGAAGGCATGATTTTGGAAGGCACGGTGAGCAACGTGGCCGCCTTTGGCGCCTTTGTGGACCTGGGGGTGCACCAAGACGGCCTGGTGCATGTGAGCCAGCTGGCCCACAAGTTTGTGAGCGACGCGCGCGAGGTGGTCAAGACCGGCGACATCGTCAAAGTGCAGGTGGTGGAAGTGGACGTGGCCCGCAAGCGCATTGCGCTGACCATGAAGCTGGGCGAGGCACCCCGCAGCTCCGGCGAACGCGGTGCGCCGCGTGACAACCGCTTTGAAGGTGCGGCCCGTGGGCAACGCCCACCGCAAAGGGCGCCCGAGCCCCAAGGCCCCAGCGCCATGGCGTCGGCGTTCTCCAAATTGCAGGGTTTGCGCAAATAAGGGCTGGCGATGCAAATGCGCGCACTGCAAATCTATGCCGGACCCCGCGCCCGAGCGCACTTGGCGGCGCACGGACTAACGCCCGCCCATGTGGGCGTGATTCCGGCGGCCGCAGGCGGGCCCAAAGGGCTGATATTGGGGCCGCTGGACCGCTTTATCTTTGGGCAATGGCTGCCCCAAAGCAGCCAGCCGGTGGCGCTGGTGGGCGCCTCCATTGGCGCATGGCGCATGGCCACGGCCTGCCTGGACCACACGGTGGCGGCGTTTGAGCGCCTGGAGCGCGACTACATCCATCAACATTACGAGCTGCCCGAGGGGCAAAAGCGGGTGCCAGCGCACCAAGTGAGCGCGCAGTTTGGCCAGAGCTTGGCGCAGTTTTACGGCGGGCGCATAGGCGAGGTGCTGGGCCACCCGCGTTACCGCTTGCACATCATGACCTCGCACGGACGCCGCTTGTTGCGCCGCGAGCACCCGCTGTGGACGCCGGTGGGCTATGCCGCAGCCTTTGTCAGCAACGCGGTGCAGCGCCGCGCTTTGGGGGGGTGGCTAAAACGCGTGGTGTTTTCAGCCCAGAGCGCTCCGCTGCCCTTTGCCACCGACGACTTCGCCACCCTGCAGTGCGCCCTGAACGAGGGCAATTTCATGGCCGCGTTGCAGGCAAGCTGCTCGATCCCGTTTGTGTTGCAGGCGGTGCACGACATCGCCGGTGGCCCGCCGGGGGCGTATTGGGACGGCGGCATTACCGACTACCACTTGCATTTGCGCTACGCTGGGCTGTCCGCTGCAACGCACGGGGAAGGTGACGGTGCTGCGACGCCAAGCACAGCGGTGGGCGCGGGCATCGTGCTCTACCCGCACTTTCAACAAGCGGTGGTGCCGGGTTGGCTGGACAAGGCTTTGAAGTCGCGCTATCGGGCCACCTCGGCCTTGGACTCAATGGTGGTGCTGGCGCCGCGTGCAGGCTGGGTGCAAAGTTTGCCGAACGCCAAACTTCCCGACCGCACCGATTTTTCGCGCTACGGCAACGATCTGGCCAGCCGCGTTACAGCCTGGACCGCAGCCACCAGCGCCGCGCAGCAAATGGCCGATGAATTTGCCGCATGGCTGGAAGCGCCGGACATGGGGCAAGTGCTGCCGCTTTAGCCCACGGTGCTGGGACCGCTCAGACCTGGGGTGGCAAAAAAACCGATAGCGTGCGCATGCCGGCCACTGTGAGCAGCAGCGAGCCAAACAAGTGCAGCGCCGCAGTACCCAAGGCCAGCGCATACTTTTGCTGCCCGAGCATGGCAATCACTTCTGCCGAAAAGCTGGAAAAAGTGGTCAAAGCACCTAAAAACCCGGTAATCAGCGCCAGGCGCCACACCGGGTCGAGCTGCGGCAGTGCCTGAAACAGGGCGACCGCCAATCCGACCAAGTACCCTCCAATCCAGTTGGCCGCCAGCGTGCCCAGGGGGAGGGCGGTGCCGGGAACAACCATCGGGTTCAGCCACAGCCCGAGTTGCCAGCGCGCCAGCGCGCCAAGGCAGGCACCTATGCAAATGGCGATGGCGGGTGACATGCGGGTGAGTTCTTCGGGCGGTGCTGGAGTCAGGGCTCGGCTGTGGCTGACGGCTCAAAGGCCGCGCCGTTGACGGTCAAACCTGCTTCAGACAACCGCGCCGCTGCGTTGGTCTTGAAACCTTTGACTCGGCGCAGAAAGTCCATGTGAACATTCCAAATTTGGACGCGTTGCTGGACAAGTTGACCCAGGAAGAAATACTTTTTGAATCACAAAGCTTTCCAGAAATTGAATACAGCTTTCGCAACGTGTT
>CAMDKE010000285.1 GCA_945901215.1 Comamonas sp. lk | reverse complement strand
CACCTGATCCAGCACTACGGATGGAGCCGCACGCTGGTGTTTGTGGCCACCAAATACGCCGCTGAAATCGTGGCCGACAAGCTGCGCAAGGCCGGGCTGGATGCAGAGCCTCTGCACGGCCAGCTCAGCCAAGGCAAGCGCAGCCAGGTGCTCGACGACTTCAAGGCCTCGCGCATCCGCGTCGTGGTGGCCACCGACCTGGCTGCGCGCGGCCTCGACGTGGTGGAGCTGCCCGTGGTGGTGAACTACGACCTGCCGCGCTCGGCCGACGATTACACCCACCGCATTGGCCGCACCGGCCGCGCGGGGCAGGCGGGCTTGGCGGTGAGCTTTGTCACGGCAGACACCGAAGCGCATTGGCGGCTGATCGAAAAACGCCAAGGCCTGGACGTGGTGTTGGAGGCCGTAGACGGCTTCGAGCCCACCGAGGTGGCCGCATCGCCACAAGCTTTGGTGGACATGAGCGGCCACGGCGGCGTCAAAGGCAAGCGTCCGAGCAAAAAGGACAAGCTGCGCGCCGCAGCGGCAGTCAATCCTGGCGCCTGAGGCCTGTCGCAACGCCATGTCCGACGCATCCCAAATCGACATCCCGGTATCGTTTTTGGCCTTGTTCGTGCCACCGGGGAAAACCCGCCCGATCGCTTCGCACGCTGACATTGCGGTGCGCTACGAGCTGTGCGAAGACCTGGCGCAAACCCTGGTACCTACGGCGACCCAGTTGCAGCTGATGCGTGATTTGCACGCCCGGGCGGTGCTGGCGCAATGCCTGCAAGCCTTGTGCGGCCCCGACGCAGTCATCGAGCCCCAGGAGGCGCGCTGGGTGGTCTGCCGCCTGGCCGAGTTGTTGGGCTGGGAGCAGCCGGTGTTTCCTGCCGGGGATGCAGCAGTCTGATATGGCAGCGGTGGACGCTCAGAGCATGCAAAGTGTGCTGTCTGCGGCGCTGGTTTCCTACCGGCCGCGTAAGGCGCTGGCGTGGGCATTGGCCTTGCTGGCGGTGCTCTGGCTGCACGCACTGGCCCTGCAAGGGTTGGCAGGAGCGCTGCCGGGCATGGCGTCTATGCTGCCTGCGGAGCAGGCTACGCGCGTCTTTATTACCCGCACGGTGCGCATCGACAACGCGGCGTCCAAATCCTTGGCCAAGCCTCTGGCCGTTGCGTCCGGGCGGAAAAAAGAGCCGGTGTCCCAACCCGTTGCGCTCGCGTCGCTCGCGGGCCAGCCGCTTGGGTCCGCAGTATTGGAGGCGCCTGGTTTGGCATCTGACCCCGGTGATGCAAATCGTCCGACTGCGCCCGAGGCACTTGCCGCCAAGCCTGTGGACCCCGGCGAGGATCTGGCGAGCAAGGCATCGGCTGCGCCAGCCCCGGACACGGCTCCGGGTGCCGACACCACTGTCTCCCAGCCTGCAGCCAGCGCGGCTGCACAGCCGTTGCCGGTTTACGACTATTTGGTTCCGGGCTCGACTCGGCTCAAGTACGACGTCAGTGGTCTGGTCAAGAGCTTCAAGTACTACGTCTCGGGTGAGCTGCTGTGGTTACAAGACGGAAAAACCTACGACGCGCGCTTGGAAATCAGCCATTTCTTGCTCGGCTCGCGGGTGCAAACCAGCAAAGGGGCGCTCACAACGCAGGGTCTGGAGCCTTTGCGCTTTGGCGACAAGGTCCGCAGCGAGGTGGCGGCGCATTTTCAGCGTGCGAAGGGTTTGGTGAGTTTCAGCGCCAACAGCCCCGAGGTGCCGCTGCTGCCTCTGGCGCAAGACCAGCTCAGCGTGTTTGTGCAGTTGGCGGCAATGTGGGGGGGCAACGCATCGCGCTTTGCCCCCGGCTCGCAACTGCCGTTTCAGGCGGTCGGGCCGCGCAGTGCGGAAAACTGGGTGTTCGTGGTCGGCGACACAGAGCGCCTCAAGGTCGATGGCCGCGAACTGTCAGCGATCAAACTGCTGCGCGAGCGCTCGTTGGACTACGACGTGCGGGTAGAGCTGTGGCTGGCACCCGCCCTGGACTACCTGCCCGCGCGCATACGCCTGACACAAAGTAATGGCGACGAGGTCGACATGCTGTGGCGCAAAACCGAAAAACCCTAGGGCTTAGCCTTGCAAATCCCCACTGCGGACAAACCTGTTAACCTAGAAAGCACCCAGACCAGACCACCACCGTATGCACACGCTCTACGACTCCGAAACCTTCACCGTGACCCATATGCTGGCCAACGCCCAAGCGCAGGACATGAGTCCGGCTTCGGCCACCGGTCCGGGCAACACCGCGCTGAGTGAAGTGAAAACCGCCCAATACCCCCAGGGAGTGCCTATGCTGGCGCGCCACGGATTTGAAATCGTTGACAAGCGCTCGGGCAAAGAGGTCTACCTTGACGGCTCCTGGGCCGAACTGTTTCAGCAGCACATCGTGGCCTGGCAGGTGAACATGCCCACCCAGGAAGAAGTCGAAGAGACGCTAGAGCAGTACGCCGAGCTGGCGCAAAACCCGGTGGTAGTGCACTGATTGCTCTGAGGCTTGGGCCGCCACAACGCATGCAACCCGCCGCAATTACCTGCCCCGGTTCGTTGCCAACCGACCGATGAAACTCCCGCTCTGGCGCTGCGCCACCATCATCCTGCTGTTGTGGGCACTGCCCGCACAGTGGCTGGCGGCTGCCACTGCCGTACCGTGTGCAGGCCATGCGTCGGCGACCGTGCGTGCCGAATCTGCATCGACCCTGGCACCCACGCACCACGCAGCGCCACAGCACCCGCAGCCGCATGGCGACCATGAGGCTGCGCAACACGGCAGCCCGACCGCGGGGCACGCCCACGATCTGCTTGCCGTGGCGCACCATGACGGTGGCGCAGACCTGGCATGGGACGGGGCAAGCGCGCACCCGCAGGCCAAGTGTGGCGTTACCGGCCATTGCTGCCTGAGCGCCGCCTTGCTGGCCACTACGCTGGCGGACTTTGCGCAACGCCCTGTTCCCATGGACTTTGCGCCATTGCCGCAGCACCACCGCGCCCCGGTGCTCGGCGGCCCTGACCGCCCACCTCAGGTGCGCGCCGCCTAAAGCGCGGCGCAGCTTTTGGCACGGTGCGCTGGGGCGTGACCTGCCAAAACTGCGTTTCTCGCGGCACCCGTTGCTTGCGAAGTATTCCCGCTGGTTGCGCCCGACATGGGGCCGCCCGGTTTTGTCCGGCCGACGGACGCCGCGCAGCCCCCTCTCGGTATGAATCGCCCGCTAAAACAGTGCGCGCGTCAAGGCAGCCGTGGAACTTCTGTTGAATTGCGAGGTAAGTATGGTTTTTTTTCGTCGATTCCCAATCTGCAAACTCGTGTGGCTGATGGTTGTGCCAGGGGCCTGGGCGCAATCGACCACGTCGGTGGTCACAGCGGCGTCTGCCGCCACAGCCCTGCCGTTAACGCCTTTCAGCCCCGGCGAATTGGCCTATGTCTCAGTGTTGGCGCAGTACAAGGCCTATGCAGAGCAAGCGGTCTCGTCCTGGCCGCAGGCCAATGCGACGGTAGAGCGCATTGGCGGCTGGCGCGCCTATGCCAAAGAGGCGGCATCCCCGGCGCTAACGCCGCAGCCGCCCGGAGCCCAGCCATGAGCGCCTCCACATTAAGTTACATGAGGGTGCGCAGCGCCCCCGTTCATGAAAGTGCTTCCACGTTCAGTAGTCGGCGCGGCGCTCAGTGGTTCGTTGTGCCGCTGGCCCT
>CAMDKE010000284.1 GCA_945901215.1 Comamonas sp. lk | reverse complement strand
GACAGCACAAAATTCACCGTGCCGCACGGCGAGGTCAATGCCGTGCAATATCTCCGTTTCAAACGGCGTGCCGACCTTGTAGGACTTGCGTACCCCGCGCAGTTGAATAACAACCGGTTTATCCACGGATTGCCTCCACCGGATCGAGTCGCGCCGCGCGCAGCGCCGGAGCAAGAGCTGCCAGCAAACCGGTAATGGTTGCTAGCACCAGTGCGATGCAAAACATAGTCGAGTCAAATTCCATCGGGAACAAGGGCGTCCCATCGGCGTTTCGTGCTAATCGCTGCCAAAGCACAAGGGACAGGGCGCCAATACCGGAACCTGCAAGCGCGCCGCCAAAACCAAGCAGCCCGCCTTGGATCAAAAAGAGGCGCAAAATTTTCCCCCTGGAGATTCCCATGGCACGCAGAATGCCGATCTCGCGGGACTTTTGTACAACTGAAACAACGAGTACGCTGGCAATGCCAAACGCGACAGACAGGCCAACAAAAAATCGAATAGCGGTATTGGCCCTGCTTTGGGCGCTGATGGCTGAAAAGAGCTGCGCACTGTTTTTGATCCAGCTATCGGCATCAACACCGATGCTTGCAGCGATGTTTTGTGCCATGGTCTCGGCTGCGTAGATATCTTGCACGGTCACTTCTATACTGGTTATCCCGCCCGAAAGGTCCAGCAAGCTTTGCGCCGTACGAAGTTCTGTGTAGGTGTTTCGCTGGTTGGCGCTTTTGTTACCCAGGTCAAAAATACCAGCGATCGTGAGCACACTAGTGGCTCCAGTAGCGGCAGTGATATGGAGTTTGTCACCAACATTCACCCCCAAATCCTTGCTCAGTTCGTCACCAATCAGAATATCGGCGCCTCTTAATCGCGGTGTCCCACGCAGGATCTTGTCGCTGAAATCCACGATCCGAAAGTAGGTTTCCGGTTCGATTCCAGACACGGTGACCGCACGTATGGCGCTTCCCCGCACCACCAACATCGGGCCGCTTGCCACGGGCGAAACCACTTTGACCCCTTCCATTGTGCGAACCTGGTTGACCACGGTTTGCCACTGGTTGATGGACTTGGTCTGCTGCAACGGTGGCTGGACAATGGATCCCTCTATCTGCTCTTTAGGCGCATCCGGGCCGTTGCGCAGCGGGCGGCTTATTTGCTGGGGCTGTAGCAATTGAATATGGGACTGCGTGGACAGCACGCGGCGAATGAAGTTGCTTTGCAAGCCCGAGAGCAGGGATGACATAAAGACAATCACCCCGACACCAATGGCTACGCCTGCAATGATGAAAACGGTTTGAAGCCGTCCTTCGCGCAGAAACCGAACAGCAACGATCCATTCAAAGGGCAACCAGGGGGCAAACATGTGACGCCCTCAATTGGGGGCAAATTTGGCGCGAACTGGTGCACCCAGTTCCACCAAGGGCGTGCCGGATAGCACGGTATCGCCCGCTTCAAGGCCTTGCAGTATTTCGACAAAACCATCGCTGCGCAAGCCAACTTGGACCTCAGCTTTAAGGGCACGTCCACTGTCGATGCGCACCACCCAAGGGGACTGGCTGCCAAGCTCACGCACCGCAGATGCGGGCAGCACCAATGTGGCAGAGCGCCGGGCGACTTCGATGTCTACCGATACCGTCATATCCTGCAAAAGAAAACTCGGGGGCTCATCTATATTGAGTTTGACTTCAATCGATCCAGTCTGCGCGTTAACCCCGGGGCTGATGTAGGCCAGCGTTGCCTCGAACTTTTCTTGAGGATAGGCGTCGGCGCAAAAAAGTGCTTTTTGTCCAAGCTTGATAAGCCGCAAATTCTTTTCATCAATGAAAATAACCAACTGTGCCTTCCCCTTGGGCGACAGGCTCATCAGCACCTTGCCCGGCTGCACCACATCTCCAACTTCGACCTTGCGCCCTATGAGCAAGCCGTCCACGGGCGCGCGAATTACCGCAAATTTTGACCGGGCACGGGCCACATCGACTGCCGCCTGCGCTTGGCGGATGGCTGCAGTGGCGATCGCATAGTCGCTGCCCTGCGGCTGGGTGGTTTCGAGCTGTTTTTCTGCAGCGTTGACCTGCGCATCTGCCAGTTCAAGCACCTTGCGGGCCTCGTCTAACGCGGCTGCGCCGATAAATCCTTGGCGAAACAAATCCTGGCTTCTTCCGAGCACGGTTTGTGCGTTTTGAAAATTGACTTTGGCCTGGCGCAAAGCCTGCGCAGCCAGCGGTGCCTGCAAGTCCTGAATTTGCCGCAGTCTGGCCTGGGCCTGGGTCACCGCAATGTCGGCCTGCCGTTCTGTGGCCAGCAAGTCGGCCGCCGCAAGCTCAATAAGCACATCCTGGGCCTTGACAGCATCGCCTTCATTGACAGGAATGCGAGTGACCGTCGATGTCAGTTGGGCGCCGACGTCGACGCGGTGCGGACTTTCGACACGCCCGCTAGCCACCACTGTTTGAACAAAGTCCCGGCGTACCACCAACTGCGCGTCCAACTGCGGGCCCATTTGCCATCGCACGACAAAGAAAATCAAGCCCGCAATGCACACAAGACCAGTGGAAAAAAGCAGTTTGTGCTTCAAAAGCCGTGAGATGAGGGACATGGTTGGGAGGCGGGCCTTTTGAGTTCGCAGATTGTAGATCTGCCAGCCCACACAGCTGCGGCGTAGTTCCATCACCCCCTATCCAACCGGCTCCAACCGCAAAAACTAATTCTTCATTAGCCCGGAACATTGCCCTCTTGGAGTGCCTCGCGCCGGCATTCATAGGTAGCTGACCCTACAACCGGATACAAAAAATGGCCTTTGGCGTAAAAGCGGCGGGTAGCCAGGTCAACGCGCACGACCACGTCGTTCGGACAGTACTTTTTCGCCTGCTCCTCGGTCTTGAACTGGCCTGCCGGAGCAAAGGCTTGGACCGGTGTGGCCAGAAAAATCAGCATTGCCAGGGCCCAATGCTTTGGATTTGAAATCGCCATGAAAAGTACTTCCAGTCGACGTTTAGACCTTGCGTGGCTGCGTCTACGAAGCCAGCACCATCTGAAAATCGGTCACCAACGCTGCAAATTTGCGCTGTTCCAGTATGGCTTCGGGCGGGGCGGGCATGCCAGCTAAAGCTGCTTGTTCTTGGTCTGCTGTGGCCAACGCATACTGGCCCATGGCCTGATAGGTCGCAGCCCGGTAGCGGTGGTTTTGGGGCAAGTCGGTTTGTAATTGAATCGCCTCGCTATAGGCCAGTACCGCTGCGTCGTAGCGATGCAAGGCCATGTGTGCATGGCCCAGGTGGGCGTAGGCAGGAGCACTGCCGGGGTTCAGGGAAATCGCTTTGGAAAAGCATTCCACGCCCTCCGCATATTGCTGGAGATGACACATGGCCATGCCCAGCACATCATAGGCTCTGGCACTGCCGGGCAGGCGCTCGATGGCGCGGCAAATGCAGTCCACCGAGGCTTGAATCTCGTGCCGACGCAGCAAGAGAATGGCGTAGTTAAAGTGCGCGTTAACCGAGTTCGCATCCATATCCAGTGCACTTTGGAACGCAAATTCGGCCATGTCGGAAAAACCGTTTGTGGCGAAATGTATACCAGCTTGCACCCGCTCGTCCACCGTCGATTGCAGACCTATGGCTGGCGCGGCGGGCGGTGCGTCAAGCGCGCTGATGGCCTGTGCCAAATACGCGCGGCCGAGTTCGATCTCCGCCGGATCTATTGACGCCCCCTCGTAAG
>CAMDKE010000283.1 GCA_945901215.1 Comamonas sp. lk | reverse complement strand
GTTGGCTTTGGTATCGGTGAACCGGCCGTAACTTTGCAGGCGCTCGTAACGGCGCTCCAGCAGGTCTTTGACCTTGATGTCGCTGATTTGCCGGTAGGCGTCGCCCAGCGCGCGCTTCAAAAAGACAGCGGCCTGCTTGGGGTCGCGGTGGGCACCACCAACGGGTTCGTTGACGATTTTGTCCACCAGCCCAAGCGCTTTGAGACGCAGCGCCGTGATGCCTAGGGCATCAGCGGCTTCCTGGGCTTTTTCGGATGTCTTCCACAAGATGGACGCGCAGCCTTCCGGGCTGATAACGGAGTAAATCGCGTACTGCAGCATCACCACCTGGTCGGCAACAGAAATTGCCAGCGCGCCGCCCGAGCCGCCCTCGCCAATGATGGTGGTGATGATGGGCACCTCGAGCTGCGCCATCTCAAAAATATTGCGCCCTATGGCCTCAGACTGACCGCGCTCCTCAGCATCGATACCGGGGTAGGCTCCGGGCGTATCCACAAACGTAAACACCGGTAGCTTGAACTTTTCCGCCAGTTTCATCAGGCGCAGGGCTTTGCGGTAGCCCTCGGGCTTGCTCATGCCGAAGTTGCGCAGCCCGCGCTCTTTGGTATCGCGCCCTTTTTGCTGCCCCAGCACCATGCAGGGCGTCCCATTGAAACGGGCCAGGCCACCCACGATGCTCAGGTCATCGGCAAAATGCCGGTCTCCGTGCAGTTCCACGAAATGGGTAAACACATCGGCGATGTAATCGAGCGTGTAGGGCCGCTCCGCATGGCGTGCAATTTTGGTGATTTGCCAAGGCGTCAGATTGCTGTAGATGTCTTTGACGAGTTGCTGGCTTTTTTTGCTGAGCTGGTCAATCTCGGCCGAGATATCGACCGCAGACTCGTTTTGCACGTAACGCAGTTCTTCGATCTTGCCTTCGAGCTCGGCAATGGGCGACTCGAAGTCTAAAAATGTTTTTTTGCTCACGTTGCTTTCCTTTGCATGGGCCTTAAGCCCGCTCACCCTGCGAAGCCACCCCTAATACGCCACAGGCGCCGGATCCAGCGAGCGCCAAATATACCAAGTCGCCACGCTGCAGTATGGCGCCCAGGCTACGGCCACCTCGCGGGCATCGCTGCGACTAACCGATTCGCCAGAAAAATAGTTATGGCTTATTCCGTTGATAAGCCCCACATCGTCCAATGGCAGCACATTGGGGCGCATGAGGTGAAAAATCAAAAACATCTCTGCCGTCCAGCGCCCGATCCCCCGAACCGTCGTCAGCTCTGCAATGATGGCCTCGTCGTCCAAACTGGGCCACAGGTCCAAGCGCAAGCGGTTGGCGTCAAAGTTGAGCGCCAGATCCACCAGGTACTCGACCTTGCGGGCACTTAAGCCCGCTGCGCGCATGTCGTCGACTTTGAGCTTGAGCACCCGCCGTGGCGTCATGGCCGCCGGCAGCAAGGCAAACCGGTCCCATACGGTTTGGGCGGCTTTGACCGATATTTGCTGGCCGACGATGCTGCGCGCGAGCGTCCCGAAGGCGTCGCCGCGCGACTGCAGGGTGGCGTCTTTGAATTGGGGAATCAAGCGCTTCATCACCCGGTCTTTTTTCATCAGGTGTTTGCATGCGTCATCCCAAAATTCGGGCATCGCGGCGGGCGTTGGCATCGCAGGGCTCATGGCGCAGTCACCTCCCAGGTGGTGCCCTGCGGCGTGTCTTTGAGAACAATGCCCTGTCCAAGCAGCTCTTGGCGAATGGCGTCCGCCAAGGCAAAGTCCCGCGCCGTCTTGGCCGCCTGCCGTTGGGCGATGCGCTCGAGAATGTCTGCGCCCTCCACCGCGGCACCGGCTTGCAAAAAGACGTCGGGCCGCGACTGCAGCAAGCCCAGTACTGCACCCAAGGACTTGAGTTGGGCCGACAGTTCTCCGCTTTGGGTACGGTTGACCTCCGAGGCCAGCTCAAACAAGACGGCAACGGCCTCGGGCGTGCCGAAATCAAGGTCCATAGCAGCCTTGAACCGCTGGGCGTAAGGCGCCGACCAGTCCAGCGCACCCGCCTGGGGCTGCGGCGGCACCGTTTGCAAGGTGGTGTAGAGGCGTTTGAGCGCGGCGTGTGCGTCTTCCAGGTGCGCATCGCTGTAATTCAGGGCACTGCGGTAGTGTGCACGGATGATGAAAAAGCGCGTGGTTTCGGCGTCAAAGCGTGCCAGAATTTCTGCAATGGTAAAAAAGTTGCCCAGGCTCTTGGACATCTTTTCATGGTCGCGGGTGACAAACCCGTTGTGCATCCAGTAACGCGCGAAGGGTCTCCCCGAGGCTGCCTCGCTTTGGGCGATTTCGTTCTCGTGGTGCGGAAACTGCAAATCAGCGCCCCCGCCATGGATGTCAAAGGACTCTCCGAGCAACTCGCAGCCCATGGCTGAGCACTCAATATGCCAACCCGGGCGCCCTTCACCGTAGCTGCTGGGCCACTTTGCGTCCGCAGGCTCGGACGCTTTGGCAGATTTCCAAAGCACGAAATCAAGCGGGTCGGCCTTGCCGTCATCCACCGCCACACGCTCGCCCGCGCGCAACTCATCGATCGATTTGCCAGACAATTTGCCGTAACCTGCAAACTTGCGAACCGAAAAATTGACATCTTGGTTGCTGGCCCGGTAGGCAAAACCCTGCTGCTCCAACTTGGCAATGAGCGAGAGCATCTGGGGAACAAAGTCGGTGGCGCGGGGCTCGTGGTCGGGTCGCTCAATGCCCAGGGCATCGGCGTCACGGTGGAGCAAGGCGACCATGCGGTCGGTCAAGGAGCGGATAGATTCGCCATTCTCAAGCGCACGGCGAATAATCTTGTCGTCAATGTCGGTAACGTTGCGCACATAGGTCACATCCCAGCCGCTGGCTTTGAGCCAGCGCTGCACCACGTCAAACGCCAGCATAGAGCGCGCGTGCCCCAGGTGGCACACGTCGTAGACGGTCATTCCACAAACGTACATGCGAACCTTGCCAGTCTCAATCGGTGTGAACTGCTCCAACCGCCCGGACAGGGTGTTGTAAATACGCAAACTCATGAAAATTTCGCCCCTCCGCTACAATGACCCGCAGTATATCGATGGCATTTTCCTTGCCAATTCACCCAACAATGATTGCAATATGAAGCCCCGAAGTTCCCGCTTTGAATTGGTTCGCCTGCTGTGTTTGTGCGCTGCGCTGGGGGCTGGCGCTGCATGGGCGGACGAATACAGCGATGTGGCGCAATTGACCCGGGACGGGAAGTTTTCCGACGCGCTGGCCAAGGCCGACAGTTTTTTGTCAGGCAAACCACGTGACCCGCAAATGCGCTTTCTCAAAGGCATCGCCCAGCGCGATGCCGGTCGCACCGCGGATGCCATAAGCACCTTTTCGCGCCTGACAGAAGACTTCCCCGAGCTGCCCGAGCCCTACAACAACCTGGGAGTTTTGTACGCTGACCAAAACCAGATCGAAAAAGCACGGGGGGCTTTGGAGATGGCGATCCGCACCAATCCAAGTTATTCCACTGCCCATGAAAACCTGGGCGATGTGTACGCCAAACTCTCCAGCGCTGCCTACAGCAAAGCGCTGCAAATCGAAGGCAACAGCAACGCAGTCAGCCCCAAACTGGCGCTGATCCGGCAGATTTTGGCGCCCAACCTGGCCAAGGCCGCCGCCATCGCGCCCGTTGCGCCCATCAAAGGAGTAGCACCGGTGCCACCCGTTGCAATGGCAGAAGCACAACCAAAAGCCG
>CAMDKE010000282.1 GCA_945901215.1 Comamonas sp. lk | reverse complement strand
AAAGCATTGACCGCGCGGTAGCGGCTTTCCCGGACGCGGCGCTGATTTACGAGCACAACATGGAAACCCTGCGCGCCCTGGGCCACGCCGGATGGCGTGCGCTTGATGTGGGTCCGGCCCCTGACGACCCTGCTGCGTTGCCAGGCGGTGATACTGCACCATGACCGAACGAGCACCCGCCAAGCCGACCAAGCGCCACGCCCCTGCAGCACCCGTTGGGGCCGGCCTGAGTAAAGCCACGCAAAGTTTGCGCCCGGACGCGGGTTCCCAGCAGCAGCCCGCGCTCAGTGAAGAAGTGCGACAAACCATTCGGCCAGGCCAGTCGGTGGCGCTCTTGCAAGAGCTGCACATCCTGACCCGCGAGGGAAAGCTCAACCAGGATTCCCGGCGCAAGCTCAAGCAGGTCTATCACCTGTACCAGTTTTTGGAAAAATTGCTGCTGGAGTTGCCCGAGCGCCCCGACGATACGGGTCTGACCGTGGCCGACCACGGAGCGGGCAAGTCCTACCTCGGTTTTATCCTGTACGACCTGTTTTTCAAGGCGCGGGCCACGGGCCGCATCTATGGCATCGAAACCCGGGCTGAACTGGTGGAAAAGTCCCAAGCGCTGGCCCAGCGCCTGGGCTTTACGCGCATGGCCTTTTTAAACCTCAGCGTGGCCCAGTCCACCGCGTCGGCGGATTTGCCAAGGCAAATCGACCTGGTGACCGCACTGCACGCCTGCGACACCGCCACCGACGACGCCATCGCCTTTGGCCTGGCCAAGCGCGCGCGCGCCTTTGCGCTGGTGCCGTGTTGCCAGGCCGAGGTGGCCCGGCATTTGGGCGGCAGCCGCGCGCTGATGCTGGCACGCACGCCCTTGGCCGAACTCTGGCGCCACCCGCTGCACGCCCGCGAGCTGGGCAGCCAGCTCACCAATGTGTTGCGCTGCCTGTACCTGGAGGCCATGGGCTACCAGGTGACAGTGACCGAGCTGGTGGGCTGGGAGCACAGCATGAAAAACGAACTCATTCTGGCGCACTACACCGGCCACAGAAAACGCGCGGCGGGCCAGCGCCTGCAGGACGTGTTGAAGGAGTTCGGGCTGGAGGCAATGCTTGACACGCGCTTTACAGGGTTGCGGGACAATGCAGAAACTACCCAACAAGACAACCAAATCTAACCATCGCGCGTTGAGCAACTGCGGCCGCAGTGCGGTTTTGCCGTTTCACTTTAAAAGCATTTTTATGTCTCCCCAAGGAACTATCCCCATGAAAAACCTCATCTCTCTGGCGATTGTCGTTGCCGCTGTTGCCACTCTCGCTGCATGTGCCAGCAGCAGTCCCGATGTGATTCGTCGCTCTGATACGCAAACCATGTCCCAGGTCCAAGACGGAGTGGTCTTGTCAGTGCGCACCGTCACCGTGGACGGCAGCCAAAGCGGTGTCGGTGGTGCGGTCGGTGGCGCGGTGGGTGCCATCGCCGGCTCGGCCGCTAGCGGCGTACAGCGCGAACAAAACGTGCTCGGTCTACTCGGCGCCGTCGCTGGCGCTGCTGCCGGCAACGCGATCGAGCGCTTGAGCACCAAGGAAGAGGCCGTTGAGGTCATCGTGCAACTGTCCAACGGCGACCGCCGCGCCATTGTGCAAGCCAAAGGTGGTGAGACCTTGCTGGCGGGTGACAAGGTGGTCATTGTCACCAGCGGTGGCAAGGTGCGCGTTTCAAGAGCACCTAAGTAATTGGGGTCAGATTCCAATTAAACTGGCGGGCCACGCTTCATAAGCAGCTATGGCCCGCCTCCCCAGACTCACCGTTCCCGGATACGCCCACCATCTGATCCAGCGCGGCAACAACCGGCAAGCGGTAGTTGCCACCGACGCCGACCGCCAGTGTTTGCTGGATCTGCTCGCTGAACACGCCAAAGCCTGCGATGTGGCGGTTCATGCCTACGTGTTGATGGACAACCACTTTCATTTACTGGCCACACCGGCTACAAGCCAGGGTTTGGCGCAAATGATGCAAGCCGTAGGGCGGCGCTATGTGCGCTATTTCAACTCCCGGCAAAAGCGAACCGGCACGTTGTGGGAAGGGCGCTTTAAATCCAGCCTGATCCAGAGCGAGCGCTATTTGCTGGCCTGCATGGCCTATATCGACCTCAACCCGGTGCGTGCGGGCATGGTTCAGCAGCCCGGCGACTACCGCTGGTCGGGTTACGCCCACCACACGGGGCAGCGCACTGAGCCTTGGCTCACGCCGCATCCGCTGTATTGGGAGTTGGGCAATACCCCGTTCTCCCGGGAAATGGCGTATGCCAATTTGGTGCAGTTAGGCATTGCTTCGGTGCAGCAAGCTGCACTGACGGACGCGACTTTGCGCGGATGGGCACTGGGCGAGCCTGATTTTGTTGCAAATCTGCAAAAAAAGACACCGCGCCGGGTGAGTAAATCCTCGGCAGGACGCCCCGCGCTGGCGGCGAATAAGACGGATTGAGCCGATTTTTTTCTGGCGCCCCCAGAGAAGCTCGCTCAATTTAACCTGTCCCTATTTATATTTAGTGATCCATGGCGTCCAATTAATTGGAATCTGACCCCAATATATCTTCTTGGCACTTTTGTTGCAGTGCGGTATGCTTTTCATCCTTTGTTACTTTTCAGGAGTGCGCCATGTCCACGGCAGCCGAAATCAAGCACCTTCAGGACCACGGTTTGTATGCGTCCAACCATGAGCATGACGCCTGCGGCGTGGGCTTTGTGGCCCATATACGGGGTGAGAAGAGCCACAGCATCGTGGCCAATGCGCTGAAGATTTTGGAAAACCTGGACCATCGGGGTGCGGTAGGCGCCGACAAACTGATGGGTGACGGAGCGGGCATTCTGATCCAGTTGCCCGATGCCCTGTACCGCGAAGAGATGGCCTTCAACGGAGTCACGCTCCCTGCGGCCGGTGAATACGGCGTGGGCATGATCTTTTTGCCAAAGGAGCACGCCTCGCGTATGGCTTGCGAACAGGAGATGGAGCGCGCCATCAAGGCTGAAGGCCAGGTTTTGCTGGGGTGGCGCGATGTCCCAGTCAACTTGGAGATGCCGATGTCGCCAACGGTGCGCGATAAGGAGCCCATCATTCGCCAAGTGTTTATTGGGCGTGGTAACGACGTAATCGTGCAGGACGCGCTGGAGCGCAAGTTGTATGTGATTCGCAAGACCGCCAGCGCCGCCATCCAGCACCTCAACCTCAAGCACAGCAAGGAATACTACGTCCCCAGCATGTCCAGCCGCACGGTGATTTATAAGGGCTTGCTGCTGGCCGACCAGGTGGGCACCTACTTTTCCGACCTGCAAGACGCGCGCTGCGTGTCTGCCCTGGGCCTGGTGCACCAGCGTTTTTCGACCAATACCTTCCCCGAGTGGCCGCTGGCCCACCCCTACCGGTATGTCGCCCACAACGGCGAGATCAACACCGTCAAAGGCAACTACAACTGGATGAAGGCACGCGAAGGAGTGATGTCTTCCCCCGTGCTGGCGGCGGACCTGCAAAAGCTCTACCCCATCAGCTTTGCCGACCAGTCCGACACGGCCACTTTTGACAACTGCCTCGAACTATTGACTATGGCCGGCTACCCCATCAGCCAGGCCATGATGACCAGGTCGTCGTCGGTCACGCAGTAGCGTGAGGGGCGCAAGCCGTTGCGGTCCAGCGTGGCGCCGATCTGGCGACCATCGGTAAACACAATGGACGCTGGGCCGTCCCAAGGCTCCAACATGGCAGCGTGGTA
>CAMDKE010000281.1 GCA_945901215.1 Comamonas sp. lk | reverse complement strand
ATGTCTTCGAACTTGAGATCGGCGCCCAGCGCGCGTTCTTTCTCCAGCAAGCGGTCTACCGCCGCATTGCGCAGCACGCGCTCGGTGTTGCGCAAGGGGCGCATTACCAGGCGGGTATCGAGCTCGCTGGCGTCCACGATGGCTTGTTTTACCTTTTCGTGCACCGGCGCATCTCGCGTGGCAATAAAGCGCGTGCCCATATTGATGCCTTCGGCGCCCAGCGCCAGTGCGGCCACCAGCGAGCGGCCGTCGGCCATGCCGCCTGAGGCCACAAACGGAATCTTGAGCGACTCGGCCGCGCGCGGCAGCAAGATAAAGTTCGGAATATCGTCCTCGCCCGGGTGGCCGCCGCATTCAAAGCCGTCCACGCTGACCGCGTCGCAGCCAATGGCCTCGGCCTTGAGGGCGTGGCGCACCGAGGTGCATTTGTGGATCACCTTGACGCCAGCCTCGTGCAGCGCGGGCAGCCACTTTTGCGGGTTGTTGCCTGCGGTTTCTACCGCCTTGACGCCGCCCTCAATAATGGCCTTGATGTAGCCGGGGTAGTCTGGCGAGCTCACAGTAGGCAAAAAGGTCAGGTTCACACCAAAGGGCTTGTCGGTCATGGTGCGGCAGCGGGCAATCTCGGCGGCCAGTGCTTCGGGCGTGCGTTGGGTCAGGCCCGTAATGATGCCAAGCCCGCCGGCGTTGGACACGGCAGCGGCCAGTTCGGCAAAGCCCACGTAGTGCATTCCCCCCTGGATGATGGGGTGCTGGATGCCGAACATTTCTGTAATCAAGGTTTTCATGGGGGTCCTCCGTTTGGTTTGGTTTTAAGAAAAATGGTGATCAATGGCCAACAAAATGCGGCTTGCGCTTGTCCACAAAGGCCGCAATGCCTTCGGCAAAGTCGGCGCCCAAGGCCGATGCGACAAAGCTCTCTTGCTCGGCCTGCAGCTGCTCGGCCAGCGTGTGGTTGTGCGACTCGTTGATTAATCTTTTGGTGCGTCCATAGACCGCGGTTGGGCCTTTGGCCAGGCGCGCTGCCAGCGCGGCAGCCGCTTCTTGGCGCTGCGCGGCCGGTACCACCCGGTTGACCAGGCCCAGTTGCAAGGCGCGCGCGGCGTCAAAACGGTCGCCTAGGAGCGCAATTTCCATCGCCAGCTTGGTGCCCACGGTGCGGGGCAGGGCGTAAGTGGCCCCGCCGTCGGGCGTGGTGCCGATATGGCAATAGGCCAGGGTGAAGTAGCTGTTGTCTGCGGCCACCACCAGGTCGCAGGCGCACATGAGCGAGACGCCAAAACCGGCCACCGCGCCCTGCACGCTGGCGATCACCGGCTTGGGCATGCGTTTGAGCCGGGTGATGATGCCGTGGGTCTCGGCAATGCCGCGCTCAAAACCAATCTTGCGCGACTCCTTGTCGCTGGGGCCGGCGTTAAAGCCCTTGATGTCGCCCCCGGCCATGAAATGATCGCCCGCACCTTGCAGCACAACGCACCTCACGCTGTCGTCGAGCTCCAGGCGGGAGCTTAGTTCGGCGAGTTCGTGGTTCATGTCCCAGGAAAGGGTGTTGAGCGCCTCGGGCCGGTTGAGTGTCACGGTAGCTACCGCGCCCACTTGTTCGTAGATAAGGGTTTTCATGGGTCTTGTCTCAGTTAAAAAATGGTTTATTGGCCCAGCAGCGCGATCACGCTGCCCAGATGCACCAGCGCCGCCAGTAACGCAAGAATAAGCGCGACCGACGAGCGCGGGCGCAGGACAAACCCTACAAACACTTGCGCCGGAAAGGAAAAAGTGACCGCTGTGGCCACGGCCTTGAAGGGGTGTGCCAGCTTCAGGCTGGCATCTTGAGACAAGCGCATCATGTCGCGCCGACTGCGGTAGCGCATGGCGCCCACAATGTGCCAGCCCGGGTCGGGCGGCGTGTTCCATGAATCCACATAACCGCCCACCTTGCGCATGGCCAGCAAAGGATGGCCGCCGTGGCGAAACAGCATGGGCACAAAGCGCCGCCCATATTCCTGCATGACTTCAAGCGCAGAGGTCTGCGCACCGGTCTCTGGATGGGTCACAGGCTGGGTGTGCAGCCCCACCAGGTTGCTCATCACAAACTCCTTGCCGTCGTCTGCCTCCAAAAAGGCGCGAACCACGGACGCTTCTGTGGTGCTGCCAGTCGATGAGGCAGCAATTTGGGCCATAAAGGCGTCAATTTCCTGCGCAGTCAGTGGCCCGCGCCAGTTGTCGTACCACAGCCGAAAAACCAGATACACCAATACAGCCACCGGCCAAACCCACCACGCACCCACCATCATGTTTATCTCCCGTTTGTATTGGCATGTAGAGTGCCGTAATAGGCTCCACTGTACAAGCTGGCTAACCCTTATTCTGTAAAGTGGGCGACGCAGCGGGCACTGGGCAGCTGCACTACCATCCAAGCCAAATCTATAGGAACAGCGATGCCATTGAGCCAAGACCAGCTAGCCGCCCTGCGCGCCAAATACAGCGGCACCGCAGCCGACATGCACGACCCGTTGTTCAAGCAGGTAGCGGATAGCATTTTTTCTGAAGGCGGCACACGCGCTGCGCCGTATTCCGGCATTCCGACCTTGCTCTCAGCCCCCGCCCGCGCAGTGGACGCCAAGGCGCCCGATTTTGGTGATTTGCAAGTGGCGCTCATGGGCGCGCCCATGGACCTGGGCGCCAGCAACCGCCCCGGCGCCCGCTTTGGCCCGCGCGCGGTGCGCACCATTGAGCGCATCGGCCCCTACAACCACGTGCTGCAAGTCGCCCCCGTGCACACGCTGCGGGTGGCAGACGTGGGCGACGTGCCTTTTCGTAGCCGCTACAGCCTGCCCATGTGCATGGAAGACCTGGAAGCCTGGTACCACCTGGTGGTGGACCAGGCCGTGCTGCCGCTCACCGTAGGCGGCGACCACTCCATTACTTACCCCATCATGAAAGCAGTAGGGCGCGCCGGGCCTATCGGCATGGTGCATATCGACGCCCATTGCGATACCGGCGGCGAGTTTGACCAGACCCGCTTTCACCACGGCGGCCCGTTTCGCCTGGCGGTGCTTGACGGCGTGCTGGACCCGACGCGCTGTATCCAAATTGGTATTCGTGGCTCGTCCGAATACCTGTGGGAGTTTTCCAAAGACTCCGGCATGACCGTGGTGCACGCCGAAGAGTTGGAGCGTTTGGGCATTGACGAGATCGTGCGCATGGCCCGCGCGGTGGTGGGCGACGGGCCGACCTATGTGACTTTTGACGTAGACGGGCTAGACCCGGCCTTCGCGCCGGGCACCGGCACGCCCGAAATCGGGGGACTTAGCACTCGCGAGGCATTGGCAATTTTGCATGGCCTCAAAGGCCTGAACATTGTGGGCGGCGACGTGGTGGAAGTGGCACCCCAATACGACGCCAGTACCAATACCGCCCAGGCCGGTGCGCAGATGTTGTTTGAGATTTTGAGTCTGATGGCGTTTAGCCCGGCGGTGAAGCGCTAGATCAACCGGTAGCTGGCTTACGACCGGCGATCAAACGCGGAATGATGCTTGAGCAGGTTCGGGGAAGCAGCCGCTTGGCCTTTGACCTCCCGATAGAAATACGTTTATTAACATAATACACATCGTATGAAGTTAATAGAGACTCTGTCAACCCATGTCCCGCATGGCAATTCACACTATCGCGGCGCCATGATCGCCAGATAGCGCTCGATCAGCTCTTGCGATTGCAGGCGTTGGCCCTGCCGGGCGAAATCAAGCGCGCTCAGGC
>CAMDKE010000280.1 GCA_945901215.1 Comamonas sp. lk | reverse complement strand
AAACCCACCGCCTTGCCACCGGCCTGGTTGATCAGGCCCACTATGTCTTGCTGCACTTCGCCGCCCAGTACCCACTCAACCACTTCCATGGTCTCGGCGTCGGTCACGCGCATACCTTGGATGAACTCGCCCGTCTTGCCCAGGCGCTTCAGCGCATTCTCAATCTGCGGTCCGCCGCCATGCACCACCACCGGGTTGATGCCCACGAGTTTGAGCAGCACCACGTCTTGCGCAAACGCGGCTTGCAAGGCCGGGTCGGTCATGGCGTTGCCGCCGTACTTGATAACCATGGTTTTGCCGTGAAACTTGCGGATATACGGCAAGGCCTTGGCCAGGATGTCGGCCTTGTCGTGCGGGGATAGGGTGGTCATAGGCAACACGGGCTGTAGAAGGGGCTTTGCGAGGGTTTCACCGCATTGTCACCGCAGCGTGCGCTCCAAAGCCCTGCACACAAGCGGACAAAACGGCGCGCATGGCCGCATGGTCGTCGGAACGGGCTGCCGCATGCAGGCGGTCCAGGTGCGCTTGCAGTGCGTCCCAGGGGAGCATGGCCTCTCGGGCCCGCAAAATGCGCGGGTGCGCGGTGGGCTCGGGGTTATCGCCAATGAGCAGCTCCTCATAAAGCTTTTCCCCCGGGCGCAAGCCGGTTACAGAAATTTCAATGTCCCCGTCAGGGCGCGTGCTGTCCCGCACGGAGAGGCCTGAGAGGTGGACCATGCGCACCGCGAGGTCAAAAATCTTGACGGGCTCGCCCATATTAAGCACAAAAACATCGCCACCCTGGCACATGGTTCCAGCTTGCAAAACGAGTTGCACCGCCTCGGGGATGGTCATGAAATAGCGGGTGACGTTCGGGTGGGTGAGCGTGATCGGGCCACCATGGGCCAGTTGCTGGCGAAACAAGGGAACCACGCTGCCACTGGAGCCCAGCACATTGCCAAAGCGCACCATGGAAAAGCAGATACTGGGAAGCTCCCCCGGCTCAGACGGATGGGGGTCAGCCGGCACCACTTGTGCCTGGGCGGCAAGCGCCTGCAACACCAGCTCGGCCATGCGCTTGGTCGCGCCCATCACATTGGTGGGTCGCACCGCTTTGTCGGTGCTGATCAGCACAAACCGACGCACACCCGCAGCGCGAGCCGCCTGGGCCATGTGCAAGGTGCCAAAAACGTTGTTAAGCACGCCTTGCGCTACGTTGGCCTCGACCAGCGGTACGTGCTTGTAGGCCGCAGCGTGGTACACGGTGGAGGGTCGGTGGTGCTGGCAAATGGTGCGCATGTGCTCAGCGTCTGTCACGCTGCCCAACAAAGCGACAACATCCACCGCCAAGCCTTGCAATGCGCGCAAGGCCTCCAATTCCTGGGTAATGGCGTACAGACTGTATTCATGGTGGTCGAGCAGCACCAGTTTGCGCGGAGCCTGTGCCAGGA
The DNA here is from genome assembly GCA_945901215.1 of Comamonas sp. lk. GTDB lineage: Bacteria > Pseudomonadota > Gammaproteobacteria > Burkholderiales > Burkholderiaceae_C > Allorhodoferax. Next base: position 2,341 of record CAMDKE010000280.1, on the reverse strand, counting down.
TATGCCGCGCCAGCTCTGAGCCAATGCTGCCCCCGGCGCCCGTGACCATAACCACCCGTCCGGCCAGGTCGCGCGCCAGTAACTGCACGTCCGGCGCCACGGGTGATCGGCCCAACAAGTCCTCAAGGTCAAGTTCGCGTACATCTTGCACCGTAACTTCGCCACTTGCCAAGTCGGACATGCTGGGTACGGTGCGCACGTGGACCGGCAGTCCAGTTAGGGATTCAATAATCGCATTGCGTCGCTGGCGCGACGCTTTTGGCATAGCCAACAATATGTCGGTAATCTCTTCGTCTACAACCCTTTGAGACAAGGTCTGGGCCGGCCAAACCGGCAGACCATTGATACTGCGTCCGATTTTGGCTGGATCATCGTCAATAAAGCCCAGTAAGCGAAATTGACGTGACACCGATAAGGCAACCGCGGTTTGAACACCAGAAGTACCAGCACCAAATATCAATAAACGCCCTGTACTGGCGTCAGGCAAGCCCACCCAACCATTCAATAGAAAGCGGGCTACTGCGCGGCTACTGGCCACAAGCACGAAGAATATGAGGGGCTGCAGTATTCCCAAACTGCGCGGAACCGAGTTCCATTGCATGAGAAGCAATAGCGTGATCAGTATTGCGCTGTAAACGGCCATGGCCTTGGCAGTCGCCACCAGCGCGGCCTGACCCGAATACCGAAATATCGCACGGTAAAGCCCAAAACGTGCAAAGACAGGTATGGCCAGAATCGGAGCCAACCCATAAAACCACCACTGAGCCGCCGTGGGAATATGCGGCGTATCGAGCCGCAAAGTAAATGCGAACCAGGTGGCCACAAAACCCAAGACGACGTCCAGGGCAATAACTACCAATTGCTTTACGGTGCGTGACCAACTCAGTACTTTTAATCGCATGCCATATGGGGCCTGGCGCACGTTCCTTCATGCGCAGGCTTGTAATTAGTCAACAAAAGATGTCCAAAAAAATACGGCACACGCATCCAAAGGAATGGGTGTGCCGCTTCCATAGGCCTTGGACTGTCACAAAAGACAGACCCGTTAGACGCCCACCTACGCTATGGCCGACCCCGCTGCCACAGCAAAAGATTCTTTGCTGTGCCCCTGGGCTACCAAGGAGGTGAGCCACTTGGGCGTCAAGCCGCGGCCAGACCAGGTCTCGCCATTGGGGCCACGGAACTTTGCAGCCACCGGCGCACCCACTTTGCGCGCAGTCTTGGGGGCTTTAGGCGCCTTGGCTGCCTTTGCAACACCCGTTTTGGCTTTAGCAGGGCGCCCGGCCTTACCCGACTTGGGCGACTGCAAATCTTTCACAGTAATACCAAAGGCTTGCATCTTGGCGTGAATATCTTTCACGGTGGACGCGAAATCTTTAGCTTTGATTTCATTGGCTTGCTTTTGCAGCTTTTCAATTTGGCTTTGAATATCGATCAGGTTGGTCATCTTTATCTCCAGTAAAAAACACTCCACAGTCGATTGTAATTCAATTGGGCATTAATCCGAGACACCTTGACGCTTAAATACCTTGATAAAGGTCAACACCAGTATCTTCATGTCAACACAAAGGCACTGCAGGAATACCAACCGAGCCGGTTTGTTTACCGCGTGCGCCATGGAGCGAACCAAGGCCAGCGTGGGCAGGTCGTGCCTGTCGCTGACCAAAAGTTTCCGTTGGCCGCTGCTGAATGCACGGCGCACAGCATGGTGAAGTCCGCCAAGTTTTTCAACCCCACCAGTCTGCACAAATTGCGCACCAGGCCTAAAGGCACCGGCAAGCCGCACCCCATAGCACGCAAACCCTGCTCCGCTTCCATCCTGGACACAACGCAGCGGCCTTGCGGATGGGGGATATTGAAATCGCGAAAAGGAACTCCGCTGGGAGTGGATTGACCGTCGACCTTTACCGAACTCAGATAAACAAAGCGCCGCCCACCGGCGGCGGCTCGCTTTACCAAGCGCAACGTGACATTACATGGCGAGCCAGACCGCAGCCAAAGTATCGGTGTGCGCCTCTTGACTGACGTGAAGGCGGACCGCGAGATGGATCACAACGCCAACAGGCCACCCAGCCAGCGACACAATCAGATTTTCCACAATCTCATATTCACGCCTGGGGTCGTTTACCGCGCAGTATGGCAACGTAACAAGGGCCAAAATCTTGTGGGCAAGGATTAACGCCAAAGCCAAGCCCGCCAACCCTTTAACGTCCGTAGGCAGATACTGCGACAACTATCGTCTCCTTTACGTCATGATCTGGCGACAGGCATCCGACAGAAAATACCGCAGTCCTTATGGCTGTGCCGCCCAGTTATGGCCTGGCGTGCGCGAGCCGTTTGT
>CAMDKE010000279.1 GCA_945901215.1 Comamonas sp. lk | reverse complement strand
CGCAGCCCGGTAACATGGTGGTTTGGCTAGCTGCCTTGATCGCCAAGCCGCCCTGCCCCCCACCTGGAGCCCCCATGATTCTTGAAATTGCCGACATCCGCATCCACCCCGGCCAAAACGCCGCTTTTGAAGCGGCCATCGTCCACGGCGCCAGTACGGTGATCGCCCATGCCAAGGGTTTCAAGGGCTACAAAGTCAACCGCAGTATTGAGAGCCCCGAGCGCTACGTGCTGCAGATTTTTTGGGAAACGCTGGAAGACCACACTGTGGGCTTTCGCGAATCGCCCGCGTTTCCCGCCTGGCGCGCCGTGGTGGGGCCGTTTTTTGCCGTACCGCCCGTGGTCGAACACTTTGATTTGGTCGCCCAGTCCGCCTGATTCAGGAGCCACGCCATGATTTACAGCTTCACGCCCCCTGCCGTCGTCGGTGTCCCGGTGCTTGACTCCCCGGCGCTCTTCCCGGTGCACCGTATCTACTGCGTGGGCCGCAATTACGAAGAGCACGCCAAGGAAATGGGCGGCCCCGGGCGCGAGGCGCCCTTCTTCTTTATGAAGCCGGCCGATACCTTGGTCTATGCCGCCCCGGGCACCACGGCGCACATGCCCTACCCCACGCTCACGTCCAATCTGCACCACGAGATCGAACTGGTGGTGGCCATTGGCATAGGCGGACGCAATATTGCCGCTGCTGACGCGCACCGCCACATCTTCGGCTACGCCGTGGGCCTGGACATGACGCGACGCGACCTGCAAAACGACATGAAAAAGGCTGGTCGCCCCTGGTGCATTGGCAAAGGCTTTGACCATTCGGCGCCCATAGGCGCCATCACCCCGGCCGCGCAGGTGCCCAACATCGGCCATGCCACGATTTCGCTGGGCGTCAACGGCGCGGTGCGCCAAAGCAGCACGATTGCCCAACTCATCTGGAACGTGGCAGAGACCATCGAACAACTGTCCATTGCCTGGGAACTGCAGCCCGGCGACCTGATCTACACCGGCACGCCAGCGGGCGTGGGCGCCGTGGTGGCGGGCGACGTGATGCAAGGCGACATTACGGGCCTGAGCGGCATTCGCGTGGCCGTGATGGCTGCCTAAGGGAGTAAGCTTTTGACCATCTACGGCGCCCCCATCAAACACTGCAAGTCTTGCGGCACGGCGGTCGAGCACCGCCTGCCCGACGACGGCGACACCAAAGTGCGCGCGGTCTGCCCGGCCTGCACCACGGTGCATTACGTCAACCCCCTCAACGTGGTGGGCACGATTCCAGTCTGGGGCGACAAGGTTTTGCTTTGCAAGCGCAACATCGAGCCGCGCTTGGGCAAGTGGACGCTGCCGGCCGGCTTTATGGAAATGGGCGAAACCACGGCCGACGGCGCCGCCCGCGAAACCGTAGAAGAAGCCGGCGCCGAGTTTGCGTTGCAAGCCCTGTTTTCTTTGGTGAACGTGGCGCGGGTGGGCCAAGTGCATTTGTTTTACCGCGCCGAGCTGCTGAGCGACGTGTTCAATCCGGGCACCGAGACGCAAGAGGCGCTGCTGTTTGACGAGGCCGACATCCCCTGGGACGAGCTTGCTTTTCGCACCGTCAAAGACACGCTGGAGCGCTTTTTTGCCGACCGGCGCGCCGGGGTATTTGGCTTTCACGCCTTCGATATTTGATGCAATTGCAGCGCGCCAAGCCGCCGCCGGTGCTGGCGCTGGAGTTGTTTTTTGCCTCGGGCTGGAGTGACCGGTTGGCGCTCTTGCAGGGCTGGACTTACCGCTTTGGCGCCTATGGCGCCATCCACCTGCTCGACGACCCGGCCTGGCTGGCCCTGATGTTTTGTTAATCACTGACGCTGCCGCCATGCTGCCCTGCTATGTCATGCTTGACCTTGAAACCACCGGCGGCAACGCACAACGCGATCGCATAACCGAAATCGCCGCCGTGCGTATTGAGCACGGCGTGGAAGTGGCGCGCTGGAGCAGCTTGGTCAACCCCGGCTGTCGCATTCCGCCCTTTATCCAAAGCCTGACCGGCATCACCGACGCCATGGTGCAAGACGCGCCGCCCTTTGAAGACGTGGCGCGTCAGCTGCTGGAGTTGTTGGACGATGCGGTGTTTGTGGCCCACAACGTGCGCTTTGACCACGGTTTTGTGCACCAGTCGCTTGAGCGCATGGGCCATGCGCTCAAGGTCAAAACCCTGTGCACCGTGCGCTTATCGCGCAAGCTGTACCCGCAGCACAAAGGCCACGGATTGGACGCGATTTTGCAGCGCCACGGCCTGCAAACGCTGGCGCGCCACCGCGCCATGGGCGACGTGGACGTGGTGCTGGCTTGGCTGCAAGTGGCGCAGCGCGAACTGGGCCTGGACGCACTGCAGCGCGAGGCCGCCGCCCTGCTCCCCGGCAGCGCCAGCGTGCCGCCGCAACTCGAAACCCCCATCCACGACATTCCAGACACGCCCGGCGTCTACCTGTTTTATGGCGAAGGCGAAATCCCCTTGTACGTGGGCAAAAGCATTCACATGCGCACGCGCGTGCTGTCGCACTTTCAGGCGTCCACCAAACAGGCGCGCGAAATGCGCATCCTGCAAGAAATCCGCCGCGTGGAGTGGCGTGAAACGGCGGGCGAACTCGGCGCCCTGCTGTTGGAGGCGCGTCTGGTCAAGTCGATGCAGCCCATCCACAACCGCCAGCTGCGCCAAAGCAAGGGCCTGAGCGCCTGGGAACTGTCCGACGACCCCAACGCACACCCGCTTTTGCGCCTGGTGGGCCTGGACGCGCAGCACCCCGGCACGCTGCACCAGCTTTATGGCGTGTACCGCTCCAAACGCCAGGCTACTGACGCGCTGCGCACCCTGTGCGACAACCACGGCCTGTGCCCGCAGGCGCTGGGCTTGGAGTCTGGCAAAGGCGCCTGCTTTGCCAGCCAGATAGGAAAGTGCAAGGGCGTGTGCGCCGGGCGCGAAAGCGCTGCGGTGCACCGCCTGCGCTTGCAAATGGCGCTGGCCCAGCACCGCCTGCAAGCCTGGCCTCACCCCGCGCCCGTGGCGGTGCGCGAATTTGACGCCCGCACCGAACGCACCGACATCCACGTCTTCGACCAGTGGTGCCACGTGGCAACGGTGCATGACGAGGCCGACCTGGCCGACGCCCTGCAAACCCGCCAGCGCCTGGCGTTTGACCTGGATACCTACCGGCTCTTGCTGCAGCGCCTGGCCGCGCCGCTGGGGCGCGATGCTGGCGTGTTTTTGCTGCGGGGGAGTTAAAGCCACAGTTGCGAAACTTAGTGACAGCACCTATGCTATCACTATGATTTCGCTTGTCATCGATACCAACGTTTTCTTCGCGGGGCTGCGTTCAGCCGGTGGGGCATCACGTATGGTGCTGCGCCGCGTACTGGAAGGAAAATTCCCGGCTTTGTTTGGCAATGCACTGTGGTCGGAATACCAAGATTTGCTGGGTCGCCCCGTTTGGGGCGAAGGCACTAACGCAGACGAGCGGCAGCAAGTGCTAGCGGCGCTGGCCCGGCAGGGCCGCTGGGTGACGGTGTACTACGGATGGCGACCCAATCTGCCCGATGAGGCGGACAACCATTTGATTGAACTGGCACTGGCAGGCGGAGCGCAGGCTATCGTCACACACAATTTACGTGACCTGCGCGGCGGCGAGTTGCATTTGGGGAAACTGCGGGTAATGACTCCCGCGCAATGTCTGGAGGAATGGAAATGAGCACCTTAACCATACGGTTGCCCGACGACACGGCGCAGCGTCTGAAGTCCCTAGCGCAGAGCCGGGGCCTGAGCATGAACAAGCTGGTCGAGCA
>CAMDKE010000278.1 GCA_945901215.1 Comamonas sp. lk | reverse complement strand
CCGAGAGCGCCAAAACCGTAATCGACGCTCGACAGACCTGTGTTGGCCCCGGTTTGATCGACAGTCATGTGCACCCAGTGTTTGGCGATTGGACGCCTAGGCAAAATCAAATCGGCTGGATCGATTCGACCATGAACGGCGGCGTGACGACCATGGTCTCGGCTGGCGAAGTCCATCTACCTGGCCGCCCCAAAGACATTGTTGGCCTCAAAGCGCTGGCCATCACCGCGCAGCGTGCTTTCAGCAACTTCCGACCTGGCGGCGTGAAGGTAATTGCTGGCGCGCCCATCATTGAAAAAGGCATGACCGAGCAGGACTTCCAAGAGCTGGCCGCGGCCGGCGTGACACTCCTAGGCGAGGTTGGTTTGGGCTCGGTCAAAGCTGGCTACGAGGCAAAAGAAATGGTGGCTTGGGCACGCAAGTACGGCATCCAAAGCACCATACACACGGGCGGACCGTCAGTTCCTGGCTCGAGTTTGATAGACAAAGACGTGGTACTCGAAGCCGATGCCGATGTCATTGGTCACATCAACGGTGGACACACCTCGCTATCCGAGGCCCATGTGTGCGAGCTGTGCGAAAAGTCCAGCCGCGCCATTGAAATTGTGCATAACGGCAACGAGCGAGTCGCCATCGCTGCTGCCAAAGCTGCGATGGAACTGAAATGCCCCCACCGAGTCATCTTGGGGACTGACGGGCCGGCCGGCTCCGGCGTGCAACCGCTGGGCATGTTGCGCATGATTGCCTTGCTCTCGAGCCTGGCAAACATTCCTGCGGAGCTGGTGTTTTGCTTCGCCACCGGCAACACCGCACGCATTCGTAAATTGAATTCTGGACTGATTGAAGTGGGCCGCGCCGCCGACTTGGTGTTTTTGGACCGCGCCCAAGGAACCGCTGGCCGTACCCTGTTGGAGAGCCTCCAACTGGGTGACATCCCTGGCGTTGGCATGGTGATGATCGACGGCCTGGTGCGCTGCGGCCGCAGCCGAAACACGCCGCCAGCCACCGAGGTGCCCGTTGTCGGGCATTGAAGACCCTTACCCCGCCAAGCAGATCGGCTGCGCATCGCAATCGGTTGGCAGACGCCGAAGTGACGGCGTTGCTGTAGTGCATTGGCTGATTATTCCAAAGTCGCGAAAGATGTAAAACCATCCTAAATGGCCAACCCGCAAATTCGTTGTAAATTCAGGCAATATGCCCTGTCCCGCGAAACCCAGTTGGGTTGCAGCAAAGCTTTAATCCTGATTTCGGTCAGCGGCAGTGGGGGCCCAAACGCTGCACGTACCCCATTAGCCGTACAAGAATGTCCGGTTTTTGCTTTCCAAGGCAAATAAACCCATTGACGCTTGGCTTTTTTGGTGGAACACTGAGGACGAGGATCATTAACCAAATAGGAGACACGTATGGCCGTCAAACGACCCACCCTAGACCAGCTACAGGAAGTCGCTTCCAGCTTGGGGATTCACCTTTCTGAAGACCAGGCGCAGACTTACCACAATTTGCTGCAGGGCAATTTCGACGCCTATGACGTTGTCGACGCGTTGCCAGACTACGTGCCCGAGGTGAAGTACCCGCGAACGCCCGGCACCTTCCCTGCGCCCGAAGACAACAAATACGGGGCTTGGTATGTCAAGTCCACCATAAAGGGAGCATCGTCTGGCAAATTGGCTGGCAAAACCCTAGTCTTGAAAGACAATGTGTGCGTCGCCGGTGTGCCCATGATGAACGGCGCTTCAACCCTAAATGGGTACATGCCCAATATCGACGCCACTGTTGTGACGCGTTTGTTGGATGCGGGAGCAACCGTGGTGGGCAAGTCAGTTTGTGAGTATTTCTGTTTCTCTGGCGGCTCACACACCAGCGCTACAGGTCCCGTGCACAACCCTCACAAACATGGGTACTCTGCAGGTGGCTCATCCTCCGGCAGCGCGGCATTGCTGGCTGCAGGTGAAGTCGATCTGGCCATTGGTGGTGACCAAGGCGGCTCGATTCGAATGCCGGCATCGTATTGCGGTGTATACGGCATGAAAGCAACCCACGGTTTAGTGCCCTACACGGGTGTAATGCCTATTGAACTCACCATTGACCACACCGGACCGATGACGCGTAACGTCACCGACAACGCGCTGATGCTTGAAGTCATCGCCGGCCCAGATGGACTCGACCCCCGCCAATATGCTGAGCAAGGCGCTAAAGATTACTCTCAAATCATGAAGCAAGGCGTCAAAGGCTTGCGCATTGGTGTGGTTAAAGAAGGCTTTGGCTGGCCCAACTCTATGGCGGCTTCTGACTCGAAGGTCCAAGCTGCGGCTGCGGCTTTGGCCAAAGCTGGTGCCGTTGTGGAAGAAGTGTCCATCCCCATGCATTTGGTTGGCCCCGCCATTTGGTTGCCCATCGCCGCCGAGGGTGCCACGCAACAAATGATGAAAGATAACGGGCACGGTTTTAACTGGAAGGGCTTGTACGTCACCAGCATGATTGACTTCCACGCCGGATGGAAATCCCGCGCTGACGAGTTGTCGGAAACCTTGAAGCTCACCATGGTACTGGGCGAGTACTTCATCCAGCATTACCGCGGTCACTACTACGCCAAGGCCCAAAATCTGTCTCGCCAATTACGTAAAGCCTATGATGATGTGCTAGGCCAGTATGATTTGCTGCTTATGCCCACCGTGCCGTTGACGGCCACGCCACTTCCCAAACCTGGCGCGGCCGTGGATGAAGTGGTGCAACGTGCGTTTGAGATGCTAGCCAACACGTGTCCGTTTGACGTCACTGGCCATCCGGCCATGTCGGTGCCATGCGGAATGGTGGAGGGTTTGCCCGTTGGCATGATGCTGATTGGTAAACATTGGGACGAGGGTGCCATATACCGTGGTGCTTATGCTTTCGAGCAACTGGGTGACTGGAAAAAAATGTGAGTAGATGCAGATGCCCGCTTTGGTGGGCGTTAACTTGTAAGCGTTAGTTTTTCAATTCAAAAAGGAACACATCATGGACCGCAGAAAATTTATTCAGACCACCGCTGGTGGCATCGCAATCGGCGCCTCTGGCATGGTTGGCACGTCAGCTTTTGCAGCTGATGACATCATGGTCGGCAGCATTCACGATTTGTCGGGTGGGTTGGACATTTATGGCAAGCCCATGGTTGACGCATTAACTTTGGCGATTGAAGAGCAAAATGCCGCTGGTGGATTGCTGGGCAAAAAGGTGGCTTTGGTCAACTATGACTCACAGTCCGACATGCAAAAATACACCGAATATGCCCAAATGGCTGCTTTGAGAGACAAAGTCGCTGTGGTTCACGGCGGCATTACCTCTGCGTCACGCGAGGTGATTCGGCCTGTGCTGACCAAAAATAAAACGCTGTACTTCTACAACACGCAGTACGAGGGCGGCGTTTGTGATCGCAACACTTTCTGTACTGGCGTAACTCCTGCGCAAACTGTGCAAAAACTCATTCCTTACTCCATGAAGAAATGGGGCAAAAAGGTGTACGTGGTTGCAGCTGACTACAACTACGGACAAATCACTTCACAGTGGGTCAAAAAGTATGTCACCGAAGGCGGCGGCAGCGTTCAAGCCATCGAATTCTTCCCATTGGATGTGACCAACTTTGGCCCTACCATCGCCAAAATCGAGGCAGCCAAACCCGACTTCGTCGTGTCTGCCCTGGTGGGTGGCGCACACATGTCCTTCTACCGCCAATGGGGCGCAGCAGGTATGTTGAAAAAGATTCCTATGGCCTCGTCCACTTTCTCTGTGGGTAACGAGCAAGTGGTTTTGGCGCCGGAAGAGTGCAATGGC
>CAMDKE010000277.1 GCA_945901215.1 Comamonas sp. lk | reverse complement strand
AACTTCATCTCCCGTGGCGACAAGAGCGGCACCCACGCCGCCGAATTGCGGTTTTGGAAACTCACGGCCGCCCCCGAGTCCAAAGGCAGCGGCTACAAGGAGTGCGGCTGTGGCATGGGCCCCGCGCTCAATATGGCCGCCGCCACTGGTGCCTACGTGCTGGCAGACCGGGGCACCTGGTTAAGTTTTAAGAACCGGGGGGATTTGCAAATTGTGGTCGAGGGCGATAACCGCTTGTTCAACCAATACGGCGTGATGGTGGTTAACCCGGCCAAACACCCGCACGTGAAAGCGGCTGAAGCTCAAAAGTTTGTGGACTGGGTGACCTCTGGCCCTGGCCAGACCGTGATTGCCAGCTACAAAATTGAAGGGCAGCAGCTGTTTTTCCCCAACGCCGGAAAGTAAGCGACTTTTATCCCGTGCCTGCGGCGCGGCCGCGGCGCACTGGCTGCAGCAGCACCACCAGCGCCCCGGCGCCGCCTTGGGAAGGCTGGGCTTGCACAAAAGCTACCACTTCGGCCTTTTGCACCAGCCAACGGTGCACCTTTTCTTTGAGCACAGGGGTTTTGCCCGGCGAGCCCAAACCTTTGCCATGGACCACGCGCACGCAGCGAATACCTTGCTTGTGCGACTCACGGATAAAGCTGCCCAGCGCCTCGCGCGCCTCGTCGCTGCGCATGCCGTGCAAGTCCATCTGGCGCTGGATGCTCCATTTGCCCTTGCGCAGCTTTTGCACCACATCCAGGCCTACGCCGGGGCGGCGAAAGCTTAAGTGCTCGTCAGTGTCCAGCAAAGTGGTCACGTCGACTTCGTCGCTTAAAGATTCTCTTAGCGCCGCCACGGCGTCCAACTCATGCTGAAGCAGGGCGGGCGGCGGTGGCAGCAGGCGCAGGTCTGCTACCTCGGGCGCTTGCAGTAATTGCACCTTGCCAATGGCGGCCTGAAAAAGGTTGTGCGCAGCTGCCTTGCGTTTGGCAGCCAGTTCGGCGGCGGCTTTTTCGGCCCGGGCGCGCGCGGTAGCGGCGTCAATCTCTTTTTTCAGCCGCTTAAGGTCGGTCAGTCCGGCCATTACAAAAACCCCCGCTCGGCCATGGACAGCGTCTGGCCTTGGCCGACGATCACATGGTCCAGCACCCGCACATCCACCAGCGCTAGCGCTGCCTTGAGTGTTTGCGTCAGCATCTCGTCGGCGCGCGAGGGCTGCACCGAGCCGCTGGGGTGGTTATGCGCCAGTACCACGGCCCCGGCTTGGTGGTGCAGCGCGCGTTTGACCACTTCGCGTGGGTAGACGCTGGTTTGGCTCAGGGTGCCGCGAAACATCTCTTCCATGGCGATAAGCCGGTTTTGCATATCTAAAAACAGCACTGCAAACACCTCGTGCGCCAGCGCCGACAAGTGCAGTTGCAGGTAATGCTTGACCGCGTCGGGCGAGGCAAACACGGTGCGTTCCTGCAGTCGCTGGGCCATGGCGCGGCGGGCCAGCTCCAGCACGGCCACGATCTCGGCGCGCTTTGCCGGGCCCAGGCCTTTCACAGGCTTGAGGTCGTCCGCTGTGGCGCTGAGCAAACCGGCGATGCCACCAAAACCCGTCGCACCCAGCCCGCCCTTGCCTGGCAACTGCAGCAGTTCGTCGGCCAACTGAAGCACCCCCTTGCCCTGGATGCCGGTGCGCAGCAGCAGGGCCAGCAGCTCGGCATCACTCAGGGCACCGGGGCCGCGCGCGAGCAGCTTCTCGCGTGGGCGGGCGTCGGGCGGCAGGTCTTTGATCGGCATGGTGGGGCGTTGCAACGGGGGCGGCTTGGAGGGGGAACAATCGCCTGAGGCTGAAGTTTCTACAATGCAAGCCAGTTTATCGAGACTTGCATGACCACCAGCCTTCCCTGTATTACCGCCACGTCTTTTTTGACGCTGCACTATCGCCTCTCGGGCCCGGCGGGCGACATCATCAACACCTTTGACGACAAGCCAGCCACCCTGAGCCTGGGGACCGGGGAGCTCTCGCCCGATGTCGAACGCTGCCTGCTGGGGCTCGAAGAAGGCGCGCACCAAACCTTTTCTCTGGCTGCAGGCGCGGCCTTTGGCCCGCGCAACCCCGAGATGCAGCAATGGGTGGCCGCCAAACTGTTGCGCCAGCTTGGCGACCCGCAAGAAACCTACCGGGTGGGCGACGTGGTGCAATTCCCCACTCCCGACGGCCAAAGCAGCTACGCAGGCGCCGTGCAAGAGGTAAAGCCCGGCGAAGAGGGCGGTGCCGTTCTGTTTGATTTCAACCACCCTCTGGCCGGACAACCGGTCACCTTTGAAGTGAAAGTGATTGGTGTCTTATGAGTACATTGCGCACCGACAGTGAAATATTGCTCGCCGAGCCGCGTGGCTTTTGCGCAGGCGTGGACCGTGCCATTGAGATCGTCGAGCGCGCGCTCGACAAGTTTGGCGCGCCCATTTATGTGCGGCACGAAATCGTGCACAACACCTTTGTGGTCAATGACCTCAAGGCCAAGGGCGCCATCTTTATTGAGGAGCTGAGTGACGTGCCGCCCGACGCTACGCTGATTTTTTCGGCCCATGGCGTGAGCAAAGCCATACAGGACGAGGCGCAGGCGCGTGGTTTTCAGGTGTTTGACGCCACCTGCCCGCTGGTGACCAAGGTGCATGTGGAAGTGGCCAAGCTGCACAAAGAGGGCTATGAGTTCATCATGATCGGCCACAAAGGCCACCCCGAGGTGGAAGGCACCATGGGCCAGTTGGACAGCGGCATTCACCTGGTGGAAGACGTGGCCGACGTGGCCCGCGTGCAGCCAGGCCAGACCGACAAACTGGCACTGGTGACTCAAACGACGCTCAGCATGGACGACGCCGCCGGCATTGCCGCCGCCGTCAAAGCCCGTTTCCCCAAGGTGCGAGAGCCCAAGCAACAAGACATTTGCTACGCCACGCAAAACCGACAAGACGCCATCAAGGTCATGAGCCCGCAGGTGGACGTGGTGATCGTGGTGGGCAGCCCCACCAGCTCTAACAGCAACCGCCTGCGCGAGGTGGCGCAAAAGCTCGGCACCGAGAGTTACATGGTTGACCACGCGGACGAGTTGCAGCCCAGCTGGTTTGAAGGCCGCTCGCGCGTGGGCTTGACCGCCGGTGCATCGGCGCCAGACGTGCTGGTGCAGGCTGTGATTGCGCGCCTGCGCGAACTCGGCGCGGTGTCGGTGCGCAAAATGGACGGCGTGGTGGAAACCATCAAGTTCCCACTGCCCAAGGGTCTCAAGCCCGACCCAGCCTGAGCATTTTGAGCCATTATTCTTCGACTGCCACATTCATTTTCTATCCCCATGCTTGACATCAACCTGCTGCGCAAAGACCTGGCCTCGGCTGTGGCCCGCCTGGAAACCCGCAAATCGCCCCAGTTGTTCCTGAACGTGGACGTTTTCACCGCGCTGGAGGCCGAGCGCAAATCCATCCAAACCCGCACCGAAGAAATCCAGGCCAAGCGCAACGCCCTGAGCAAGCAAATCGGCCAACTCAAGGCCAAGGGCCCGGCCGGTCAGGCCGAGGTGGATGCAGTGATGGCGCAAACCGCTGACATCAAAGGCGAACTCGAAAGCTCCGCAGCGCGCCTGGAGCACATCCAGGCCGAGCTGCAAACCATGCTGCTGCTGGTGCCCAATTTGCCGCATGACAGCGTGCCGCGCGGTGCAGACGAACATGGCAATGTGGTGGTGCGCTCCTGGGGCACGCCCAGAGCCATGGACTTTGATATCAAAGACCACGTAGACCTGGGCGAGCCCCTGGGGCTCGATTTTGAGATGGGTGTGAAGCTGACCGG
>CAMDKE010000276.1 GCA_945901215.1 Comamonas sp. lk | reverse complement strand
GCCATGGACGACGCGCCCCTGACCTGCACCATGGAAACCGAAATGGACGAGGTGCGCCGCATGATGCTCGACCGCCACGCCCGCTACATGCCGGTCATGGACAAGCGCATGCTCATGGGGGTTATCAGCTTCTACGACGTGGCCAAGGCCGTGGTGGACAGCCAAAATTTCGAAAACAAAATGCTCAAGGCCTACATCCGCGACTGGCCGGGGCAGGATGAGGCTGAGAAAGCGGCCTGACCTTCGCCCCAAGGCCCGGGCGCCGGCCGGCATGCGCCCTCAGGGATAATGCACTCCCATGAGCGGCAACACCTTCGGCACCTTATTCGCAGTCACCAACTTTGGTGAATCCCACGGCCCGGCCATTGGCTGCGTGATTGACGGCTGCCCGCCGGGCATGGACTTGTGCGAGGCCGACATCCAGCACGACCTCGACCGCCGCCGCCCCGGCACCAGCCGCCACGTGACCCAGCGCAACGAGCCCGACGCGGTGCAAATTTTGAGCGGCGTCTACCAAGGCAAAACCACAGGCACCCCGATTGCGCTGCTGATACAAAACACCGACCAGCGCAGCAAGGACTACGGCAACATCCTGGAAACCTTCCGCCCTGGCCACGCCGATTACAGCTATTTCCAGAAATACGGCATTCGCGACCCGCGCGGCGGTGGCCGCTCTAGCGCCCGCATGACCGCGCCCATGGTGGCGGCCGGTGCGGTGGCCAAAAAGTGGCTCAAAGAAAAATTTGGCACCGAGTTTCGCGGCTGCATGACGCAGATTGGCGACAAGGCGATTGGCTTTGAGGACTGGAGCCACGTGCCCAACAACCCATTTTTTGCCCCGGTGGCCGACGTGCAATCGCTGGAAGACTATATGGACGCGCTGCGCAAGGCGGGCGACTCTTGCGGTGCACGCATTCGCGTGTCGGCTTCAAACGTGCCTGTGGGCTTGGGCGAGCCGCTGTTTGACAAGATGGACGCCGATATTGCCTACGCCATGATGGGCATCAATGCCGTCAAGGGCGTTGAAATTGGCGCGGGTTTTGCCAGCGTGGCGCAACGTGGTACCACGCACGGCGACTCGCTGTCGCCCCAAGGCTTTATGAGCAATAACGCAGGCGGCGTCTTGGGCGGTATCACCACCGGGCAAGACCTGGAAGTGAGCATTGCCATCAAACCCACAAGCTCGATCATCACGCCACGCGCCTCCATTGACGTGCAAGGCCAGGCTTCTGAGGTGGTGACCAAGGGCCGGCATGACCCCTGCGTGGGCATACGCGCCACCCCGATTGCCGAGGCCATGCTGGCCCTGGTGGTGATGGACCACGTATTGCGCCACCGTGCCCAGTGCGGCGACGTGCAAACCGCGCTACCCCCCATTGCGGCCCAAGCGCCTAGCCCCTGATTCCATCCGCAACCTCACCGCGTCGCACTGAACTGGATAAACCATGAAGACCGCACTTGTCCTTAACGGCCCCAACCTCAACCTGCTGGGCACACGCGAGCCTGCGGTCTATGGCAGCCAAACCCTGTCCGACGTACAGGCCCTGTGCCAAACGGCCTGCGCCGCCCACGGTTTTGCGCTTGACTTTCGGCAAAGCAACGCCGAGGGCGAACTGGTGGACTGGCTGCACGAGGCCGGGCGTATGCACGCTGCCGGCCAGTTGGCCGGTGTGGTGCTTAACGCCGGGGCTTATACGCACACCAGCGTGGCGCTGCACGACGCCATTAAGGGCACCGGCATTACGCTCATTGAACTGCACATTAGCAATGTGCACGCGCGCGAAGCATTTCGCCACCATTCCTTTATTTCACCGGCTGCCAAAGCGGTGATGGCGGGCTTTGGCGTGCAGGGCTACGCCTTGGCTATTACCGGTTTAGCCGGTTTGGCCGGGCTGCAATAAGACGCGGTTTTTTCATTCTTTGTACGGAATCGCCCCATGACCACCACCCTCAAAATTGATTTTGTGTCCGACATTGCCTGCCCCTGGTGCGCCGTGGGCTTGGGCGCTTTGGAAGGCGCGCTCGAGCGCCTGGCGCCGGATGTGCGTGCCGAGCTGCATTTCCAGCCCTTTGAGCTCAACCCCCGTATGCCAGCCGGTGGCCAGGACTTGACCGAGCACATTACCGAAAAGTACGGCTCCACCCCAGAGCAGCAAGCGCAGATGCGCGAGAACATTCGCCAGCGCGGCGCCGAGGTCGGCTTCACCTTCAATCCCGGTGGCCGGGGCCGGGTTTACAACACCTTTGATGCCCACCGCTTGCTGCATTGGGCGGGCTTGCTGGGGGCCGACGGCCCGCAATATGCGCTGAAAAAAGCCTTGCTGGAGTCCTACCAGGGCCGCGCCGAATGCGTGGAATCGCACGAGGTGCTGCTGGCGGCCGTCAAGGCGGCAGGCATGGACGTGGTGCAGGCCCAAGCCATTCTGGACAGCGACACCTACGGCGAAGAGGTGCGCGCCGTGGAACGCTATTACCAAGGCGCAGGCATCCGCTCGGTGCCTGCCATCATCATCAACGACCGCCATTTGATCTCGGGCGGGCAGCCGGTTGAGGTGTTTGAGCAAGCACTGCGCAAAATCGCGTCTGGCGCGGCCTGAATGCGGGGCAGCGAGGCGAGTGCAGGCCTGCGGGCGGTAGTGCTAGGCGCCAGCGGTGCGCTGGGTGCGGCTTTTGTGGACTTGTTGGGTGTAGATGCGCGCTTTGCCGATGTCGTCGCCTTGTCCCGCAGCAGCACACCCGCTTTTTCCCTTGAAAACGAGGCCAGCATCCAGGCTTGTGCGCAACATGTGGCGCAGAGCGGGGCGGTGCATTGGGTGATTGACGCCACCGGCGCGCTGGAAATCGATGGCCAGGGCCCAGAAAAGCGGCTTGACGCCCTGAACGCTCCAGCCCTGATGCGCGCCTTTGAAGTCAACGCCATCGGCCCGGCGCTGCTGATGAAGCACTTTATTCCCTTGCTCGCTACCGACCAGCCTACGGTGTTTGCCACCCTGTCGGCCCGCGTGGGCAGCATTGAGGACAACCACAAAGGCGGCTGGTATGGCTACCGTGCGGCCAAGGCGGCGCGCAATATGCTGCTGCAAACTGCGGCCATTGAGGCGCACCGGCGCCGCCCGCTGGCGGTGTTTGCGGCCCTGCAACCCGGCACCGTGCGCTCGCGCCTGAGCCAGCCTTTTGTCGCGCCCGACGACGCACTGGCGCCCGAAGTGGCTGCCGCGCACATGCTGCGCCTGCTCGACCAACTGCGTCCCACCGGACGGGCGCAGTTTGTGGACTACCGTGGCGCGGCCATTGCTTGGTAATTGGGAGCCTGCCGCATGAAAATTCTTGCTGTCGTGTTTGATTTTGGCGGCGTTGTGTTTGACTGGAAGCCGGCGGCCATGGTTCGCTCGCACTTTGGCGGTGACTTGCAGGGTTTTGATAGCCCCGAGGCGCTGGGGCGTGCGATTTTTTCGCATGCCGATTGGCACGCCTTTGACCGAGGCGAGCGCAGCCTTGATGAGGTGGCCTCCCAAACCGCGCAGCGCCTGGCGATTGGGCAGGCCCAGATGCACGCGCTGATGGCCCCCATTGGCGCGCAACTGCAGCCCATCGCCACCACCGTGCAGCTGCTTGGCGATTTGCAGGCGCGCCGCAAGGCTGGGGAGGGCGTTCGCTTGCTCTTTCTGTCGAACATGCCCGCGCCTTTTGCCCGCACGCTGGAGCAGCGCCATGCGTTTTTGGACTGCTTTGAAGGCGGTATTTTTTCGGCTGACGTGTTGCTGGCCAAGCCGCAGCCCGAGATTTACCAATTGCTGGCCCGGCGCTACCAGCTTGAAGCAGCCACCACGCTGTT
>CAMDKE010000275.1 GCA_945901215.1 Comamonas sp. lk | reverse complement strand
TTGTATGGGATATTTTCCCATTTATAATGAATTATGCGATTTATTTCATTTCTTATGGTTTTCACACTGATTTACCACGTCGGTGTCGGCAGCACGGTGTGGCGACTGGGCCGGGTGTGGGCTTGGGTTAGTGCGGCTTGTGTTGCCTACACGGCGCTTGAGTGAGCGAAGAGGGGGCGTGGCAACGCCTGATTCAACGTTCGACCACCAAGAAACAGTTGCACCCCAATGGCAATGCAAAAAATGACCGCCACGAACGAATGAACCGCCAGCCTGCTGGCTGATTACAAACGCCCTAAAGGCCACATCGGTGAGAACGGCTGCTCAAGTCGCTGACCAAAAAACACCTTGAACGAACCTTGCAAGCAGAGATGGCCGAACACCTGGGCTCCGCCCAGAGGTAATCCGTAGCTGACCCTGCGGGAAACGCCCGCAATGGCAAAAGGAGAACACTCTTGAAGGGCGACTTTGGCGAACTACCTATGAATGTTCCCAGATACCGCCAGGGCTGCTTTGTGGCAAACCGCATCACCAAAAACCAAACACCAACGCCGCCGGAGCAGCTTTGGCGAGAAGATCCTGCTTCAAGCATGCTGGGTTCAAGGATAAGACCAGCCCAGTCATACCTCTGAGTTCAACTGCATCAAAAAACAGTCACGGTGGAAAGTATTGACGGCGCCTAATCCGGACAATTTTCCGACTTGTCTATTTCTTCACCGGTAGCCAAATGACTCCCAAAAGAATAACGGCCACCACTGCCCACCAAATGATGCTGGAGGATTGCGAAAACAGGCTGTACTGAAGTTCCGCAGGAACGGTTCCGTAGGGTCCGGCCAGGTAGGATTCAGCTTGAACGCTGAGCGCCTGTCCTGAGGCTTTGATTGCAAGAAGACTTTTCGCCGATGCAGCTAGCGCATAGGTGCGATTCGCAAAGACCTGCAGTCCGAACAAAATAACCATTAAGCCAAACAGTGTGGTGAATATCTTTGCCACCAATGTTCCTTGTTCCCCCCGGACCTGTGAGGCCATTCTGAACGCAACCCACAAGATAAAAAATGCCGCAATGGTAAATATGCCGTTTTGAATCATCGACAAATTTAAAAGAGAAAGTGTTTGAAACTGGTCCATGAGTTTTCCAATCGATTAGTGGGGAGTTGATGAAGATAACTACTGGTCTGGCGAAACTGTGACGCCCAACCTCATAGTAGATTACCTAAATGATTAAAGCAATTGAATACTTTTCCGGCTTTATCCGCAGACTTTGGTGCCCAGGTGAAATTTGTGTGGATGCCAAAATAGGGGAAACGAAAGCCCATCGCAGCCCGGGATATTTGCTTTTTTTGCTTGAATTGGAAAGTTATTGATGGACAAATCCCAATGGCTTCGCGCACAATGGCATTTACTAACAAGGGGTAACCATGAGCCAAGACCAAGCACATTACGCTGAGCTGCTAGAGATTTCCCAGCGTATCCAATCTCGCCAAATTTCCTCGGTGGAGGCGACCCAAGCCCAATTGGCTCGTATCGAGCAACTCAATGGCAGCCTAAAGAGTTACGCCGCGATCATGGCCGACCATGCGCTGGCAGACGCCGAAGCGGCCGACAAGGCCATTGCGGCCGGTCAGATCAAAGGACCGTTGCATGGTGTGCCCATTGCGGTCAAAGACTTGTGTTGGACTGCCGGCACCAAGACGGCTGCCGGCATGACTATTCATGCCAACAATATCCCCAAGGAGGACGGCACGGTGGTGCGCAAACTGCGCGACGCTGGCGCGGTGATTTTGGGTAAATTGCAGCTCACCGAGGGCGCTTACGCTGATCACCATCCCAACATCTCCCCACCCGTGAACCCTTGGGGGGTAGGTCAGTGGCCGGGTGCGTCCTCCAGCGGCTCGGGTGTTGCCACAGCCGCAGGCATGTGCTACGGCTCATTGGGGTCGGACACAGGCGGCTCGATTCGTTTTCCCTCTGCCGCCAACGGTGTCACTGGCATAAAACCCACCTGGGGAAGGGTAAGCCGCTATGGCGCGTTCGAGTTGGCAGCGACCCTTGATCACTTGGGACCCATGACCCGGAGTGCTGCCGATGCGGCTGCCATCTTGGGTGTGATTGCGGGCGCAGACGCCAAAGACCCCACGGCCAGCTTGTTACCTGTGCCGGATTACTTGGCCAGCATGAACAAAGGCCTCAAAGGGGTACGAGTAGGCATAGATTTAAAGTGGAGCCTGGAGGGCGTGGACGAGCCCAGCAAGCAAGCCTTAATGGCCATGATCGAGGTGGCCAAAGCGCAAGGTGCCATCGTCAAGGAAGTTAAGTTCCCCGATCCCCAGCAAGCCATCGATGATTGGTTCCCCTTGTGCGGCGTCGAGTGTGCTGTCGCGCATGAGGCCACTTACCCCTCGCGCAAGTCCGAGTACGGCGCTGGCTTGGCGGGTTTGATCGACATGGGCCACGCCTTAAGCGGCTTGGAATACCAAAAAATTGTCTTGCGTCGCCATGACTTCAGGGGCCGCGTTGATGCCTTGTTCCAAGATATCGATTTGCTGCTGATTCCCACCACGGGCATTGCGGCACCGACGTGGGAGCGCATGAGCAAGCTCGCCACAGATGCCGAATTGCTGGGCGCCTTGTTGAAATTCACCTGCCCGTTTGACATGACTGGCCAACCCACCATTACCTTGCCCGCGGGCTTCACATCCCAAGGAATGCCCATTGGTTGCCAGTTTGTGGGTCGCCATTTCGAGGAGGACATGGTTATTCGTGCTGGCTGGGCTTTTCAGCAAGCCACCGATTGGCACCGCCATCACCCCCACGTTGGCTGAGTACGCCCGTCCCTCCGAGAGGTAATACGAGCCCACTCCCTTACGGGAGTTGGGCCAAAATCAGCGAAAAATGTTGAATTGATGGATGCACGCAACAACGCTACGGCAAGACGCCGACGTTCGGTCTGCGGCGCGTTATGGGCCCTTGGGTGCCTGGCTACCACCCCAACTTGGGCCTGGAGCCCTTTTGAAATTCGTCCCCGCTTCAAAGAACCCGAGTTAACCGCCGCTGAGTGGCGCCAAGTCGAACTTAAAGCCGGCTGGGCTAGCGATGCGGACACGACGCTGCTCATTGAGGTCAACAATAAACTGCCAGGCCCTTTGGCCTGCCATGGCGCTTTGGTGAGCATGCAAAACGGCTCCGACGTAAAGAAAGGTTTTTCACCCTACCTCTATGTGCCCGTTGGCGCGACTAGGCAAGCAGGCGTCAACGGGGTCAAAAAAGGACAAATGAAGGGCTATACGCTGAGTTGCAATTGCTGGAAATCCGAAGCAGACGCGCGCTGTAGCGACCCGAAAAAGGCACCTTAGGGCGACGCTAAAAAACGGCCAAGACGCATGATCAGAGCGTCCGCCAAAATTGGATTTTCAAAGGTGCCAGCACTTTTTAACGCGTGTTGATTTCGCCTACAAACTAAGCCAGCATTTCGGGCCAATATGTAGCCACCAGTTAAAGATAAATTTGGCTAGGTGGTTGTGAAAAGGTCTACGTAATTGGGCTGCCGCAGTTTTCCTGCCTGGAGGACAGTGTGTGGAGTGGATTCGGCGGGCAACATAATTTACGGCGCTTTTTGCGCGTCATGCTTTGTTCCAAGTACTCAAATTGGATCGTCCTGGAGACCACCCGGGGCCATAATTGCCGCAGGGCTGCGCGCTTTTCCCGCATCTTTACCGTGATTTCAAAGGCCAGCCCGATTAACCCGATTGCGGGACTTGTCCAAACGTCCGAAAGAAGCCCACCATGACCAAACAGCAAACGTTAACGACTATTCCTTCCAATCCCAAGGAGCTTGTAAGCAACTTGGCGGCCTATG
>CAMDKE010000274.1 GCA_945901215.1 Comamonas sp. lk | reverse complement strand
TAAACAGGAAGTTAAAGCAAAAACGCAGGCCAAACTCAGACACCAGCGGCGCGCGGGCGTTGGGCAATATTTCTCGGGTGATCACCCACCACAGGCCTTCGCCGCGCAGTCGGGCGGCTTCCACATATTCCATCACCGTCAAATTCATGCCCAGGGCGCGGGACAGACGAAACACGCGGGTGGAGTCCAACACCGCAATCGTCATGATCAGCACCGGAATGCTCGAACCAAACACGCCCAGGATGATGAGCGCAAATATCAGGCTCGGTATGGACAGCATCACGTCCACCAGGCGGGTGAAAAACACATCCACCCAGCCGCCCACCACCGCGCTGACCAGACCGGTCAGGATGCCGATGATGAAGGACAAGGTGGTAATAGCCAAAGCCACGCCAATCGTCATGCGGCTGCCGTACATCATGCGGGTGAGCATGTCGCGACCGATTTGGTCAGCGCCGAACAGCAGTTTGGCCGAGGGTTCGTCCCAGGTGCCGCCCACATTGGCCGACTCCGAATAGGGCGCAATCCAGGGCGTGAACAGGGAAACCAAAATAAAGATAGCAACAACGCCCAGCCCAAAGGCGGCTGAAGCGGTGAGCTTGTGTCCAAAAAGTTTCATGGTGTGCCAGTACGAGGAAAGGGCTTAGCGCTGGTGGCGTAGGCGCGGATTAACCAGGATGACCAAGACATCGGCCAGTGTGTTGAGCAGGACAAATACGGTGGCAAAAGTCAGTCCGCAGGCCTGAATCACCGGCACGTCGCGCTTGGACACCGCGTCCACCATGTACTGCCCCAGACCCGGGTACACGAAAACCGCCTCAATCACCACCACGCCAACGACCAGATAGGCCATGTTCAGGGCAATCACGGTGATGATGGGCGCAGCGGCGTTGGGCAGCGCATGGCGCACGATCACGCGCCTGCGTGGCGCGCCTTTTAAGAAAGCCATCTCAATATAGGGCGTGGACATGACCGAGAGCACCGAGCTGCGCGTCATGCGCAGCATGTGCGCGGCCACCAGCAGCGTCAGGGTGAGCGCGGGCAAGGTGGTTTGGTAGATGCGTTCGCTAAAGCCCATGCTCCCCGACACCATGGCCAGCGAGGGGAACCAGTGAACGTTGACCGCAAAAAAGATGATCAACAGGTAGGCTATGAAAAATTCGGGTAAGGAGATGGCAATCAAGGTGAGCACATTGGCGAGTCGGTCCGACCATTTGCCTTCGTTGATGGCGGCAATGACGCCCAGACCGACCGACAGCGGAATAGCAATCAGCGCGGCATAACCGGCCAAAAACAAGGTGTTGCGCAAGCGCGGGAGCAAGTCATTAATGATGACGCGCTTGTTGGTCAGCGCCACGCCCAGGTCGCCATGCAGCGCGCCCACCAGCCAGTTCCAGTAACGGATGTGCGCGGGAATGTCCAAGCCGAGTTCGCGGCGAAACACCACCAGCGCCTCAGGGGTCGCGCCCTGGCCCAGCACTGCAGAAGCCACGTCGCCTGGAAGTATTTGGGTGCACACAAAAATTAGCACCGATACGGCAAACAGGGTCAGCACACCCAGAAACAGTCGGTTAACAATCAACTTTGCCATGAGGAGCCACAGGTAAGGAAAAAAAGCAGCGCAATGTGCTGTTTGGCCGGAAAGCAAGGTCCAAGCAACACTCCCAAAATGTAGAGCAAAAAAGGGGTCGGGCGCAAACCCAACCCCTCAACACTTATTGCAATGCGACGCCGTCTGTCACCAGACCGGCATCGGTACTACTTTAGGCGAA
The DNA here is from genome assembly GCA_945901215.1 of Comamonas sp. lk. Classification (GTDB taxonomy): domain Bacteria; phylum Pseudomonadota; class Gammaproteobacteria; order Burkholderiales; family Burkholderiaceae_C; genus Allorhodoferax. Next base: position 2,093 of record CAMDKE010000274.1, on the reverse strand, counting down.
CCAGCCTTTTTCTGGGATGCGATCGTCGCCCATGTCGTAACGGCCCGAAGGTGTCAGACCTTGCAGCTTGGTGGTGTGCGCATCCAGATAGTCCTGCACTGCGTAGTTAATCATGCCGGCGTTTTGGGACACCAGTTCCTGGCAGCGCGAATACATATCTTGGCGCTTCTTCTGGTCGGTTTCAATGCGGGCTGCTTCCAGCGTCTTGCTGAATTCGGCGTTCTCGAAATGGCTGTCGTTCCAGGGATTGGCCTTGCCGCCGTAGAAGGTGGAGGTGAACTGGTTGTCGATGGTGGGACGGTTGCCCCAGTAGACTGCGCAGAAGGGTTGCTTGAGCCAGACGTTGTCCCAGTAGCCGTCGCCCGATACGCGCTTCAAGTCCAGGTTGATACCGGCCTTGGACAGCGATTCTTGGAAGATCTGACCGGCGTCGGTGGCGCCGGAGAAGGCACCTTCGGACACTTGCAGCTCGATCGCGCCGGTGTGACCCGACTTCTTCATGTGGAACTTTGCCTTCTCGGGGTCAAAGCGGTTCATGGTTTGGCTGGCGTTGTAGAACTTCATCTTTGGTCCAACGCAGTTGTCGTTACCGATCGATGCGTAACCGCTGTAGACGTTGTCCACAATCTTTTGGCGGTCGATACCGTACTTCAGCGCCAACATCACGTCGGTGTTGGTGAACGGTGCCTTGTCGGTGTGGGCCACAAAGCAGAAGCGGTTGCCCATGCCAGGTGTGCGCGAGACTTTGAGTGCCGAGTTCTTGGCCAGCAAGGCAGCGGTCTTGGGGCTCACGCGGTTGATGATGTCCACCGTGCCGGTTTGCAGCGCGGTCGTGCGCTGCGATGCGTCGCCAATGTAGATCAGCTCCACGCGGTCAAAATTGCCGCGGTTAGGCTTCCAGTAGTTGCCGGGCTTGCGCTTGAAGGTGGCGCGCACGCCAGGTTGGAACTCTTCCATGACGAAGGCGCCGGTGCCATCGGGCTTGCTGAAGTCTTTGAAACCGTTGGGTACCACGATGATGTGGTAGTCGCTCAGGTTAAAAGGCAAGTCCACATTGCCCTTGTTCATGGTGATTTGAACCTGGGTGGCGGACAGTTTCTTGATTTCTTTGATATCGGCCAACAAGGCTTTGGCAGGAGACTTGGTCTCACCACGGTGCATATTGATGGAGTAAATGACATCGTCTGCGTCGAGCGTCTTGCCCGAAGTAAAGGTGATGCCCTTGCGCACATTGAAGGTCCAGTCGGCGGCGCCGGGCTTGACTTCCCAGCTCTCAAACAGCTCGCCCACTGCGTCGCCGTTGTCGGCCACTTCCACCAGGTTGTTCCAGAGCATCAGGCTCAAGGTGATTGGGATGGAGTCCGCATAGGTCATGGGGTCCAGGCTGTCAGAGGGCGAACCGCCTTCCATACCCATGCGCAGCGTGCCGCCTTTTTTGGGCGCGCTTTGCGCCAGGGCGGGTGCGACGCCGAAGGTGGACGCCAGGCCAACCGCAGACGCGCCAAGAATCAGTTGGCGACGGTCGAGGATGATTCCTGCGTCGCTGGTGGTTTCGACATGTGCCATTTTTGAAGATCTCCAATCCAAGCAGATTAATAAACAGACTCCAGGCTACCTTGCCAGCGTTGGCAAATAATACCGGGAGCGGAAAGCAAACGGTTTTGCGTTCTACCAGCATGGTAATGCAAACTATTGCCCGTCTCAAGGCGGCCGTATTGGCATATTCCCTTAGGCGGGCGTGCTTTTTCCCCCTGCGCGGCAATTTCTGAAATTGCATCCCACCCCTGCGCCTTCGCTTGCGCCCCTAACACCCGGTCCAGCGCGGCGGCCGCTTTTCTGAAAAAGCCAGCGGCCCCTCGGCCGCGTCTTGCGAACGAAGCATGGAGCGGTAGGTGGGCAAATTTCCGTGACGCAGGGTCTGGTATCCGGTCTGCAGGTCTTGGCCCTCGGTGGCGCGCACGATTTCTTTGACTGCGGCTACCGCCAGCGGCGCACATTGCACGATTTGCTGCGCCAGCGCCTGCGCAGCAGCCATCAGCGCCTCGGGCGCCACCACCTGGTTAACCAGGCCCCAGCTTTTCGCCTCGGGCGCG
>CAMDKE010000273.1 GCA_945901215.1 Comamonas sp. lk | reverse complement strand
TTTGCCTACACCCGCAAAGAGCCCCTGGGCGTGTGCGTGGGCATTGGCGCCTGGAACTATCCTTTGCAAATTGCCTGCTGGAAATCGGCGCCCGCGCTGGCCGCAGGCAATGCCATGATTTTCAAGCCCTCAGAGCTGACGCCCGTCACGGCGGTGAAACTGGCCGAAATTTACCTGGAGGCCGGTGTGCCGCCTGGCGTGTTCAACGTGCTGCAAGGGCGCGGCGCTACTGGCGCTTTGTTGGCAGCGCATCCGGGCGTGGCCAAGGTGTCGGTTACCGGCTCGGTGCCCACCGGCAAAAACGTGATGCAAACCGCCGCAGGAACATTGAAACGCGTCACCATGGAGCTGGGCGGCAAATCGCCTCTGCTGGTGTTTGACGACGCCGACCTGGAACAAGCCGTGGCGGCGGCCATGATGGGCAACTTTTACACCCAAGGTGAGGTTTGCACCAACTGCACCCGGGTGTTCGTCCAGCGCGGTATTGCCGACAAATTTTTGGCGCGTCTGAAAGAGCGCACGCTCTTGCTGCAAGTGGGCGACCCCATGGACCAGGCTACCGAAGTGGGCGCGTTGATTTCTGAAGCCCATACCGCCAAAGTGCTGGACTACATTGCCAGCGGCGTGGCGGAAGGCGCCACCCTGGTATGCGGCGGCGCGCGCGTGGACGTCCCCGGCCAGAGTGGCAACTTTGTTGCGCCCACCATCTTTACTGGTTGCACGGACACCATGCGCATCGTGCGCGAAGAAATCTTCGGTCCGGTGCTGGCTATGCTCATCTTTGATACCGAAGAGGAGGCCATTGCCCGCGCCAACCATTCCCGCTTTGGCCTGGCTGCCGGCGTGTTCACCACAAATTTGCAAAAAGGCCACCGCGTGGCGGCCAAGCTCAAGGCCGGTATTTGCTGGATCAACAATTACAACATCACCCCTATCGAAATGCCGTTTGGCGGCGCGGGCGAGTCCGGCATCGGTTCCGAGAACAGCATGGCCGCTTTTGACCATTACACCCAGCTCAAAACCGTGTACGTCGAGTTGGGCGAGGTTTGGACGGGTTACCGTTGATTGCTTGATGGCTCACCCCCATTTTTTGCCACCCAAGTACGTTTTTCGGATGCTTAGGAATTCAGTCACTGGCGGACACAGGGCGGCATGGCACTCAGCTCCGTTCGTGTCCTCCGCCCTGCGGGCTCCCCCTTTACCTCACTGCGCTGAGCGCCATGCCGCCCTGCGTCTGCAAGCTTGGATGTCGCGCCAAGGCAATTCAGGCACGGCGAGCCAAGGTATTTCAGACGCGGTGCTCCAAGGTAGTTCAAGTACGAGGCACCAAGGCAATTCATCCATGGCGCGCCAACATGGCAGTATGCCCAGGGAGTCGGGGTGGACAGCGCAGCGAGGTAAAGGGGGAGCCCGCAGGGCGGAGGACACGAGCGGAGCCGTCCACCCCGGCTCCCTCGGCGTACAAAACCACCCAGACATGCCAGTACACCAGCCCAAACACTTTCGATAGAGCCACAATAAACCATGCAAACAGAATACGACTACATCATCGTTGGGGCCGGATCGGCCGGCTGCGTGTTGGCCAACCGCCTGAGCGAAGACGCCGAGGTGCAGGTGCTGCTGATCGAGGCCGGTGGCAACGACCACAGCATCTTCATCCACATGCCTTCGGCTTTGTCCTACCCCATGGCCAATAAAAAGTACACCTGGATGTACGAGTCCGAGCCCGAGCCCTTCATGAACAACCGCCGCATCCACTGCCCGCGCGGCAAGGTGATTGGCGGCTCGTCGTCCATCAACGGCATGGTCTATATCCGGGGCAATGCGCTCGACTACGAGGGCTGGGCGCTGCAAAACGGCATGCAAGAGTGGTCTTACGCGCACTGCCTGCCGTATTTCAAAAAGTCCGAGACCCGCGCCAAGGGTGGCGACGCCTACCGGGGCGATGCGGGTCCGCTCCATGCGAGCACCGGCGCGGCCCGCAACCCCTTGTACAACGCCTTTATTGATGCGGGCAAGCAAGCGGGTTATCCCGTTACCCAAGACATGAACGGTTACCAACAAGAAGGCCTGGGTCCCATGGACATGACCACGCACAAGGGTCGGCGCTGGAGCACCGCCATGGCCTACCTGCGCCCGGCGCTCAAGCGCAAAAACCTCACCCTGCAAAAAAACAGCGTCGTCACCCGTGTGGTGACCGAAGGCCCGGCGGGCAACCCGCGTGCCGTGGGTGTGGATCTACTGAGCGACGGCCAGGCACAAACGATCCGCGCGCGCCGCGAGGTGGTCTTGTCAGGCGGCGCCATCAACTCGCCTCAGCTTTTGCAGCTCTCGGGCATTGGCAATCCGACCGAGTTGCAGGCTCTGGGCCTGGATGTGGTGGTGCCACTGCGCGGCGTGGGCGAAAACCTGCAAGACCACCTGGAAACCTATGTCCAGGTCGCTTGCACCCAGCCCATCACCCTGTATTCCGCCATGAGCCCGCTGGCTAAGCTAAAAATCGGTCTGGAATGGATCTTGTTCGGCAGTGGCCTGGGCGCGACCAACCACTTTGAGTCGGGCGGCTTTATACGCAGCGAAGCCGGCGTAAAACAACCTGATTTGCAGTATCACTTCCTGCCCATGGCAGTTCGCTACGACGGCAACGCACCCGCCACCTGCCACGGCTTCCAGGCCCATGTGGGTCCCATGCGCCCGACCAGCCGGGGCTTTGTGAAGCTGCAAAGCGCCGACCCGCTGCAGGCGCCGCGCATTTTGTTCAACTACATGGGCACCGAGCAAGACCGTCGTGAAATGCGCGCCGGGGTGCGACTGACACGCGAAATCTTTGCCCAGCATGCCTTTGACGAATTTCGGGGCGAAGAACTATCGCCGGGGCCGCAAGTGCAAACCGACACCGAAATCGACGAGCACATCCGCAACAGCGCCGAGACCGCCTACCACCCCAGCGGCACCTGCCGCATGGGCACCGACGCCCTGGCCGTGACCGATCCGCAAGGCCGCGTTCACGGCGTGGGCGGCTTGCGCGTGGTGGACGCGTCCATCATGCCTTTGATCGTGAGTGGCAACCTGAACGTACCCACCATCATGATGGCCGAAAAGCTCGCCGATGTGATCCGCGGCCGCACCCCGCTTGCCGCGTCGGACGCACCGTATTTCGTTCACCCCAACTGGGAAACCTTGCAGCGCTGAGTCGGTCCGGGTGTTTTCGCGCACCTGCGCTAAAATCAGGCACTTCCGAGGAGCGTTGCAGTTCATGTCGATGAACGAGGCTCGGGGCGACTGGCGCAATGCCGGTCGGATGTAACGGCGCTCACCCACGCAACTGGTGCGGTGAATGCAGGTTTTTCAAGCTCCCGTTGCGTGGTCACCCTTTTTTAGTGAGTGAGCCATGACGACCCTAGTTTCTGTACCTGTCCAAGACACTTCCAGCAACCGTTTTTCGCATTTGCTGGCCACCCGCCCATGGCTGCTGGCCGACGGCGCCACCGGCAGCAACCTGTTTGATGTGGGCCTGATGTCGGGCGATGCGCCAGAGTTGTGGAACACCGAGCACCCCGAGCGCATAAGCAAGCTGCACCAGGATTTTGTGGACGCAGGCGCCGACATCATTTTGACCAATAGCTTTGGCGGCACCATCTACCGGCTAAAGCTGCACAACGCCCAGAGCCGCATGGCTGAGCTCAACACCCGCGCGGCGCAAATCGCCCGCCAGGTAGCCGACGCCAGCGGCCGCACGGTGGCGGTAGCTGGCAGTATGGGGCCCACGGGCGAGATCATGGAGCCCATTGGCCCGCTGACCTTTGAGCAGGCCAAGGCCGCCTTTGCCGAACAGGCGCTGGCGCTGGCCGCCGGGGGCGCCGAT
>CAMDKE010000272.1 GCA_945901215.1 Comamonas sp. lk | reverse complement strand
TGGATGATTTGGGCTTCAATCTGCTCTTTAAAGCTGCCCAGCAAAAAACCCAACTCCGCGCGCAATACGAATTCTTTTTCATTAACCTGCAAACTGCCGCGCACCCCTGCGCGGTGAAACTCCACCGTATCATGCGCGCCCTCCAGGTTATTTCCCTGGGTAAGCCTGGTTTGCATGCCCCAATCACTTTTGGCCTGTGCCGCCCACTCGAGAGCTATTGCCCGCGCGTCAACAAGGTCCAGAAGGTGTTCGCGGTGGATAACAAGGGTCGGCATGGTTTTAGGGCGATGGGAGGGCAAGCAATTTGGCGTATGCTGGCTGCACCATGATCTATAAATTCAAATCCAAAGTGACCGGCGACCTGATTATGTTGCAGGCCAACGGCGAAGCCATTCTCAAAATCATTGGCAAAAGCGACCCGTCGCAACTAAAGCAAGGAATTTTGTTGCCGCAAGACATGCCAAGCGCCGTGACCGCCTTGCAGCAGGCGGTCGCTTTGGAAGAACAAGACCGCGCTGAACAAGCCGGCTTAGCCCAAGAGAGCGGCCAACGCCCCCCCGCCGTGCCCGCCGTGGGTCTGCGACAGCGCAGCCTGCCCTTTATCCAGATGCTGCAGCGTTGTCAGGCCGCAAACAAAGAAGTCGTCTGGGGCGTATAGCCCAAGACGACTTCTTCTGCCGTGCGGCAAGGTGCACGCGCCGCGCACCCCAATCCACAATTAGTCGATGTATTCCTTGGCAGCGGCGATCACGGGGCTCCATTTGGCGATTTCAGCGGCGACAAACTTCTTGTGATCAGCGGGCTCCACCCGTTTGTCAGTCACCACGACCGCGCCCAGGGCTTCCTGCTTTTTGATGAAATCGGGGTCTTTTAGAGCGGCTTTAAGGGCGTTATTGATCTTGGCCACTACATCGGCAGGCGTGCCTTTGGGGGCGTACAGGCCGTGCCAGATGGTCACTTCAAAGCCTTTGAGACCCGATTCCTGCAGAGTGGGCAAGTCTTTCAAGGCTGGCGTGGTCAGTCGCTTGGATGTTGTGACTGCGTAGGCATTGACTTTCTTGGCTTCGATCTGACTGGATGTGTTGGTAGTCTGGTCGCACATCAGGTCAATCTGGCCACCGATCAAGTCCGTCATGGCAGGCGCCGTACCCTTGTAGGGTATGGCGGTCATGTCAATTTGCAGCGCGTTTTGGAACATCAGGCCGCACAGGTGCGACGCGGAGCCAATACCTGCGTTGCCCAGATTGATCTTGCCCTTATTGGCGTTGAGCCAGGCCACAAATTCCTTGTAGTTCTTGGCGGGCAGCAAGGGCTTGGCAATAACGGTCATGGGCACATCGTTGACCATTCCCAGGTATTCAAAGTCGGTTTCCACGTTAAATGGCATTTTGCGCATCAGATTAGGCATGCTGGCCATAGCGATGTGGTTCAGCAAGAGCACATAACCGTCGGGGGCAGCCTTTGCGACTTTGTTGGCGCCAATCGAACTACCCGCCCCGGCCACGTTATCCACCACGATGCTGACATCGCCCAATGGTTTGCGCATGGCTTCGGCCAGATCGCGAGCCACCCGGTCGGTCGGCCCGCCCGCGGCAAATGGCACCACAATTGAAATGGGCTTTGATGGATAGGTGTCGGCGTAGGCAGATACCACCGATAACGCAGCCACAAGGGCGACTAACTTTCTCATTGAAGGCTCCTTAGTAATAAAACCACAGTCTAGCGCGATTGCAATCCTGTCCTACCACCTATGCGACCACACACCCCATTTTGCGAGGCGGCCAACTTACTGGTAACTGCGCGCGTCTTCAATCACCTTGCCGTCGTTGGGTAGGCTGCCCGGCACACCTAGTTCCACAGCGGCGCGCAATTTGGTGACGTCTCGCACCGCGTCGGCCAGGCGGTCGGCAAGTCCCGCGGGCGCCGCTGCACTTTCCACCTTGAAGGTCATCACATCCTGCGCCATCGCGCCCGTGACCACGAGGCGCGCGCGGAGCACCTCGGGAAAGCGTTTGGCAATTTGGTCTACCTGCTCGGGGTGTACGAACATGCCTCGAATTTTGGTGGTCTGGTCGGCGCGGCCCATCCAGCCTTTGATGCGCACATTGCTGCGGCCCGTGGCGCAGGGACCGGGCAACACAGCCGAGAGATCGCCGGTACCAAATCGCACCAAGGGATAGGCCGGATTTAGCGTGGTGACCACCACCTCACCCACTTCGCCCGCCGCCACCGGGTCGCCGGTGCCGGGTCGCACGATTTCCAGAATCACGCCTTCGTCAAGCACAAGGCCTTCGCGGGCGGCGGTCTCATAGGCAATCAGGCCCACATCGGCCGTGGCGTAGCACTGGTAGGCGTCAACGCCATGGGCGGTCATCCAGTCGCGCAGCGAGGGCGCAAACGCCTCGCCCGAGACCAGCGCCCGGCGCAAGCTGGGCAAGCGCACGCCCAACTCCAACGCTTTTTCCAAAATGATTTTCAGGAAACTTGGGGTTCCGATGTAACCGGCCGGTTGCAGCTCGGCCATGGCGCTGACCTGTTGTTCGGTCTGGCCGGTGCCGCCGGCAAACACGGTGCATCCCAGGGCGTGGGCGCCGGTTTCCATCATCGAGCCCGCGGGTGTGAAGTGGTAGCTAAAGCAGTTGTGGATCAAGTGCCCAGGTCGAAAGCCCGCCGCAAACATGGCGCGCGCCATACGCCAGTAGTCTGCACCCGTTCCTTCAGGCTCGTAAATCGTGCCGGGGCTGGCAAACACACGGGGCATGGACGCGCCAAAACCCAGGGAACTAAAGCCGCCAAACACATTGCCGCCGGCAGCGCGCGCGGCTTTTTGCTGTTCCATCAAAGCGTGTTTGCGAATAACGGGCAGCCCAGCCAGGGCTTGCCGCGTGGTGATTGCCGTAGCGTCGATGTACGCCAGCGACCGCGCAAAGGCCGGAGCCTGCGCCATGGCATGGGCAATGTGCGCGGGCAAAGCGGCCAGCAGAGCTGCCTCGCGCGCTTGCGCGGAGCGATGTTCCAGCGCGTCGTAGTGGTCTGACATGGGGTGTCCTTAGGGGTTTATGCCAGCCAGCGCTTGCGCCGCTTGTAGCTTTTGACGTCTTTGAAGCTCTTGCGCTCGCCGCCACCCACACCCAGGTAGAACTCCTTGACGTCTTCGTTATTGGCCAGGTCACTGGCCACGCCGTCCATCACCACCCGGCCGGATTCCATGATGTAGCCGTAATCGGCGTAGCGCAGCGCCATATTGGTGTTTTGCTCGGCCAGTAAAAATGTGACTTTTTCTTTTTGGTTCAGGTCTTTGACGATCTCAAACACCTCTTCAACGATTTGCGGCGCCAGGCCCATGGACGGCTCGTCTAGCAGAACCATGCTGGGGTTGGTCATCAATGCGCGACCAATGGCGCACATTTGTTGCTCGCCGCCAGACGTATAGGCTGCCTGGCTGGAGCGCCGGGTCTTGAGTCGCGGAAAGTAGGCGTAGACCTTTTCCAGATTCGCCTCTACTTCGGCCTTATTTTTGCGGGTGTAGCCGCCGGTCAACAGGTTTTCTTCGATGGTCAGGTGGGCAAAGCAGTGGCGACCTTCCATCACCTGCACCACGCCGCGCTGCACCAAATCAGCGGGCGACAGGTTCTCAATGCGTTCGCCGCGCAGCTCAATGCTGCCTTTGGTAACCGCGCCGCGCTCACCGGCTAGCAAGTTGCTCACCGCCCGCAAGGTCGTGGTTTTGCCCGCGCCGTTACCGCCCAGGATGGCCACAATCTTGCCTTGCGGGACTTGCAGCGACACACCCTTGAGCACCAGGATGACGTGGTTGTAAATAACCTCGATGCCGTTGACATTGAGAACGATGTTGTTGGTGTCCATAGATTTCTGTCCT
>CAMDKE010000271.1 GCA_945901215.1 Comamonas sp. lk | reverse complement strand
AGCGGGTTGACCGCCATCATGATGCCCATCAGGGTGATGATGACCATGTTCCACACCGACACACCCAAGGACACGCCAGCCAGGTCCTGCGCAGAAGCGTGGCCGGCCATGGCCACGGCGGCCACCGACATGCCGACATTGGCCAGTTGTCCCACCATGATGGGCCACGCCAGCAGCCACAGGGCCGATATTTCGCCGCCCAGGCGCGCGCCGCGGTTCACGGTTTAGCGTCCACGCAGGAAAAGCTTGTCCAGATCGGCCAGCGCTATGGGCCGCCAGGTGGGCCTGCCGTGGTTGCATTGGTCGCTGCGCTCGGTGTGTTCCATGTCGCGCAGCAGCGCGTTCATTTCGTCGAGGTTCAGGCGGCGGTTGGCACGCACGGCGCCGTGGCAGGCCATGGTGGCCAGCAGTTCGTTGTGGGCGCGCTGTACCACGGTGCTGGCGTCATGCTGCTCCAGCTCGGCCAGTACGCTGCGGGCCAGCTCCACAGCGTCGCCTTGGGCTAGCGTAGTGGGCACGGCGCGCACAGCCAGTGTTTTGGGTGAAAAAGCGCCGATCTCCAGACCTAGCGATTGCAGCGTGTCCCGGTGCGCTTCGGCCGTGGCCGCCTCGTTTGCGGTGCAGGCAAAGGTAGCCGGTATCAGCAGCGGCTGGCTGGCAATGCGCTGGTGCGCGCCGCCGGTGGCGTCAGACCACTGGGCTTTCAAGCGCTCGTACACGATGCGTTCATGCGCCGCATGCATATCCACGACCACCAGGCCCTGGGCGTTTTCGGCCAGGATATACACCCCCTGCAACTGCGCCAGAGCGCGCCCCAAAGGCCAGTCGCCTGGGGGCAGGGCGGTGGACTGCGGATCGGTACCGGCGCGGTGATGCGTGTCTGGCGTGGCAGCGGCCAGCGGCCCGGCCGCGCCGTTGTGCCAAAGCCCGGCGAGGTCGCTAACCCGGTGACCGACCCGGGGCTCATGTGCGCCAAAGGCCATGCTGCTTTGGCTGGCAAACAGCGCTTGCGCGGCGGCGGGCGCTTGTGGCGACGGGGGCGCTAAGGCGTGGGTCCAGCGCACTGAAGTCTGGGAGTCAGGGCCACTGGCAGCTTCAGTACCGTTTGCGTTTGCGTTTGCGCTTGCGTTGGCCGTGGCGCACGGCAGCGCCAGTGCGTCTTCGGTGGCGTGTCGCACCGCCTGGTGGACTTCGCGGCTGTCGCGAAACCGAACCTCGATTTTGGTCGGGTGCACGTTTACATCCACCCGCTCGGGGTCAACGCCCAGGTACAGCGCGTAAATTGGTTGGCGGTGGCCGTGCAGCACGTCTTCATAGGCGCTGCGCGCTGCGTGGGTGAGCACCTTGTCGCGTACAAAGCGGCCGTTGACATAGCAATACTGTTGGTCGGTGCGGGACCGGGCGGCGTCCGGTATACCCACGCGGCCCCATACCCGTACGCTGCGCGAGGGCGACCCCGCCGCGCTGCTGTGCTCGGCGGGGGTGCGCCAGTCCACGGCAATCGATTGCGCCACAAAGTCGGCTCCCAGCACGTCAGCCAGGCGCCGGTCCAAGGCGGCCAGGCGCTGCTCCAGGGGTGTGGCATCCGCGCCCGGGGGGGCAAAAGCGCCTGGCAGCGCGCAGGCGCGCCACTGCTCTACCAAGCGCCCCTCGTGCCAAATCGCAAAACCCACGTCCGGGCGCGCCAGCGCGTGCCGGCGCACGGCTTCGATGCAGTGCGCCAACTCGGTGGCATCGGTTTTGAGAAATTTGCGCCGCGCTGGGGTGCTGAAAAAAAGCTCTTTGACTTCGACCGTGGTGCCCTGGGCGCGGGCCACGGGGCGCAGCTCGCCGGTGCGGCCATCGAGTAAAAACGCGTCGGTGTGGCTGGCGCAGCGGGACAGAATGGCGCAGTCGGCGATGGCGTTGATGGCGGCCAGCGCCTCGCCCCTAAAGCCCATGGTGGCCACGGATTCGAGGTCTTGCAGGTTGCCGATTTTGCTGGTGGCATGGCGTTTGAAGGCCATGGGTAACTCGCCGGGCACGATGCCTATGCCGTCGTCTTCTACCGCAATCAGCCGCACACCCCCGGCCAGCAGGCGCACGGTCACTTGGCTGGCGCCGGCGTCGAGCGCGTTGTCCACCAACTCGCGCACCACCGAGGCCGGGCGTTCTACTACCTCGCCGGCCGCAATCTGGCTGATCAGCTCGTCGGGCAGTTCGCGTATGGGGCGCCGCGGCGGTGGTTGGGGTGGGTTCACCGAGGCATTTTAGGGCGCGGCCAGCGATAATCAGGGCCATGGAAATCATCACCACGCTCCTGGACTTTGTTTTGCATGTGGACAAACACCTGGAGGCGTTTGTGGCGACCTACGGGCTGTGGGTGTACGCACTGCTGTTTCTAATCATTTTTGTAGAAACCGGCGTGGTGGTGATGCCGTTTTTACCCGGTGACTCGCTTTTGTTCGTGGTGGGTGCCATGTGCGGCGTGGGGCTGATGAATTACCCCTTGGTGGTGGGCCTGCTGTTTGCGGCGGCCGTGTTGGGCAACCAAACCAACTACACCGTGGGCCGCGCTATTGGCCCCAAGGTGTTCCAGTGGGAAAACTCGCGCTGGTTCAACAAGGCGGCCTTTGACCAGGCGCATGCGTTTTATGAGCGCTATGGCGGCGTCACCATCGTGGCTGCGCGCTTCATGCCTTTTTTGCGTACCTTTGCTCCGTTTGTGGCCGGCGTGGCACAGATGACGCGGGCCAAGTTCACCTTCTTTGACGTGGTGGGTGGGGCCTTGTGGGTGGGCGGCATCGTTACCGTTGGCTATTTCTTCGGCAACATTCCCTGGGTCAAATTGCACCTGGACAAGATCATCTGGGCGATGATTTTTGTGCCGGGCTTGTTAGTGGGTTTTGGGGCCTGGCGGGCGCGAAGTAAAGGGGTGGCTTAGCACACGGCAATCCCAGCCCTACACCCCCCCAAACGGATTAAAAACCGCCATCCCCAGCGCCTTGAAATCCGCCACGTTTCGGGTGGCTAGGGTCAGGCCATGCACTTGGGCGGTGGCGGCGATCATGGCGTCTTCGTAGAGCGTGTCCGACTTTCTGTGCATCAGCCGTGCCCAGGCCCTGAAGGCGGTGGCGTCCATGGGCAACACGTTGTAGGCCTCGGCCACCAAGGCGAGCCAGGCTTCGATTTCATCGGCTTTGCCTGGGTCTTGCGCGCGGGTGAGTTCAATGCCGGCCTGTATTTCACCCAAGGTCACGGCTGACAAGTACAAATCGGCGTCCTCCAGCGATTGCAGCCAGGCCAGCACCGCGCCGTGGGGGCGCGGCTTGCGCAGCTCAGACACCACATTCGTGTCGAGCAAATAGGCGGTCGTCATGCCATGGGCTGCGCGGCGCGGCGCTTAGCTTGTCCACGGGCGGGAATGACCAATTCTGCGCGCGCCTGGTCTGAGAGCAGCAACTGTTTCAACGAAGGCCGCGCTGCAGACTGCAAGCGGCGCCACTCTTGCACCGGCACCAGCACGGCGACCTCAGAACCCCGCCGGGTCACCATTTGCGGCCCCTCCACCAGGCAAGCATCCAAAAACTCACTGAAGCGTGCTTTAGCGTCCTGAACGGGCCATGTGTGCATAAAAATTCCTTGGTAACTAGTCATCTAACTAGTCTTTCATGGTTTTCTCCATTTGTCAAACCTCACCGCAGGAACCTAAACGAGGCGAAATGTGGTCGCCTATGGGCTCAGCACCCGATACGTTTTTCAGCCGGATGCTGCTTTTTGCGTGGCCGCTTAGTGCCAACTACGCCCCCTTCAAGCTTTGAGGTGCAGGCCGAGCCTTGGCGTTCGCTATGCTGCGCCCTTATGCATCCAACAACCAGGCGCGTGTTCCAGGCTGTCCTTTACGAGGCGGTAGCGGTGGCTTTTGTGGGGC
>CAMDKE010000270.1 GCA_945901215.1 Comamonas sp. lk | reverse complement strand
TCGGTTTCACGGATGTGGGCCAAAAATTTGTTGCCCAGGCCTTCGCCAGTGCTGGCACCTGCCACCAGGCCGGCAATGTCCACAAACTCCACGATGGCCGGCACGATACGCTCGGGCTTTACGATGCTGGAGAGTTGGTCCAGACGCGGATCGGGAACCTCAACCACACCAACATTGGGCTCGATGGTGCAAAAGGGGTAGTTTTCTGCCGCAATACCGGCTTTGGTCAGCGCGTTGAACAGGGTCGATTTGCCGACGTTGGGCAGGCCTACGATGCCGCATTTCATGGGGGTGTCCTTTGGATGGGGAGGGCGCGCTGCGGCCTGTCTGGCGGCGATGCGCGCGCCAGGCGGGCCTGGCAAACCGGCCATTGTAATTAGCCAGGCCTTGCCGTCCCCCCGGACACGGTTATTGGAACTGCCAATACCCCCGCGCCATACCGGCGGCGCACAGGGGCAGCAGTGCAAACAAAACCAGTTCTGCCCACAGGTACTTGCGCACCGCATCCACCTGCGCATCCTGCGGGACGTGCTGCAGCTTGCGCCATTGGATGAACTTCAGCGTGGGCGGCACGGACAACAGGCCAATCACCACAAAGATGGCAATCTTGGCCCAGAAGAAGCCGTTGTTTGAATAGAAGTACCAGCCCTTGGCCGCGTATACCGCGCGTACCACGCCCACCGCCAGGGCAATAGCGGCCAGCGCGCCATAGCCCAGGTCAATGCGCGCCACAGTTGCCACGGCTGCCGGGTCCATGCCACGGCGCACCAAGGCCAGTTCGGCCACCACGATGGCCAGCAAAGAAAATACCGCCAGATGGTGAACGACGGCCAAGAAAAAATCAAACATAGGTCTACTCCAACAAAAATAAAAAAGGGGCGCAGTCAGGTGCTGCAAAAGGGGTGGTGCGCCTTATGGCGCTGAGCTTGTCTCAGTGGCGGTAAGTTGGCCGGGCATCGACAGGGCAATCAGCGGTGGGCTGCGGGCGGGAACGCTACGCGTCTCGCCGATCTTGAACAGCGCGAAGTCGGTGTCGCTCAGGCCCTTGTCAGCGCGCGCCAGTGCCAGGTCTTTGGGCGGTTGGTCCAGCGCCTCGTCGGTCAGCGAAAAAGTGCCCCAGTGCACCGCCACGCTGCGCTTGGCCTGCAAGTCTTGGTGCGCTTGCACTGCTTCTGTGGGGTTCATGTGGTGCGTCTGCATGAACCAGCGCGGCTCGTAGGCCCCGACCGGAATCAACGCCAGGTCAAAACCGCCGCCCAGCTGGGGCGTTTGGCGCTCGGCAAAGCGGCGACGCGTCTCTGCAAAGTCGGAGCTGTAGCCGGCGTCGCCGCCAAAGTACCAGTGCAAATCGGCCGCAAACACCGACCAGCCGCCCCACAAGGTGTGGCTTTGGTCAAACACCCCGCGCGCCGACCAGTGCTGCACGGGGGTCAGGTAAAACTCCACGCCGCGCACGGTGTACTTTTGCCACCAGTCCAGCTCCACCACGTGGGTGATGCCCAGGTTCTCAAACCAGGGCTTTTGGCCCAGCGGCACCAAAAACAGGGTGTTGCTGCCATCCTGCTGGGCACGGGCGTTCAGACCCACCACGCTGGCGCGGTCGAGGTGGTCGTAGTGGTTGTGCGAGATGACCACCACGTCAATCGGCGGCAAGTCGTCCAGCGCTACGCCGGGCGGCTGCGCCCGCTGGGGGCCAGCAATTTGCACCGGAAACGCGCGCTCACTGAAGATGGGGTCGGTCAGCACGTTCAGGCCGCCGGCCTGCACCAGGGTGCTGGCGTGGCCAATCCAGGTCACCGCCGGGGGCGATGCGGACTGCGCCGAGCTGCTGCCCGGCGCGCTGCGTTGGTAGGCGCGTAGGCGTGCCAGGTCTGCGGTCACCGTGGGTGTGGGGCTTTGGGCGGGTGGCGGCAGGTCGTTTCGCACCGCGTCCCAGCGCCAGCGCAGCAGCTCGCCCAGTTTTTTGGGCGCGGTGTCGGGTGCCGTGTTGCGAAAGCCACTTTCCGTGTGGTGCGGCAATTTGGCGTCAAAGTAGGGATTGGCATAGGCCACCAGGCTAAGACCGCTGGCGCCCAGCGTGGTGAGGAGGCGTACAAGGTGCATGGGTTTGTTCATGGCGCTTTGTGGGTTTAAAAAATGTGAATGCTAGCGTCAGGGTGCCTTAGCACCTTAGTGCCCCAGCCGCCCGGCAGCGCTTGCGCGACGGCCCGTGGCGGGCCCCAAATTGCCGGCTTGGCCCATGCCAAACGCAGGCATGTTGACGTAGACGTTTTCGTAAGCGCCCGCGCGAATGGCATAGGTTTCGTGCCAGATGCCCACCGAGCCGCAAGCCTTGAGCTTTTGGTGGTAGGCCTGCCAGGCGGGCAGGTGCACCGCATCCCGGTTTTTAGAATAAGCCAGCAGGTGGTCCACAGACCGCCAGTACTGCACCTGCATGATGGTGCGCGAGAACCAGATGTCTTGGTGCAGCAAGCCCAGATCGGGCTGGGCTTCCAATTCGCGCAGCATGCGGCCCATTGCGGTCACCACCGGCAGCCAGTGGTGCACTTTCCAGGGCTGGTTAAAGCGCATGCCGATCAGAAACAGCACAAAGTCACCGTCGATGGTGGCGGTCATTTTTTCGGGGTGGATCATGAGGTTCTCCGTGGTGAGCTGCGTTAGCGGGCTATGGGGAAGGTGTCAGCGGACAAGTTTTACCAAGCCGCGCTGCTGGCTTTGGGCGCGCTGCGGTCGCGCAAGCGCCACTGCGCCACCCGCACCAGCAGGTGGCGGGATGCCGCAAAAAGCGTTGACTGCGCCCACAGCTTGTTCACAAACCCCACCACCCGGTTCATCTCGCCCGCCATCATGGCGTGGTAGACCGCTTGGGCCACGTCTTTTGCCTCGGCAGCGCCCTTGGTCATCGAATGACCGACCATGTCGGCCCGCGCATTGAAGCCCGTGTCCGTGAAGCCGGGGTTAATTACCGTTGCGCTCACGCCGCTGCCCCGCAGCTCGGCGTGCAAGGCCTCGGTGAATTGCATCACGTAGCCCTTGCTGGCGCCGTAGCTCGCAAAGCCAGGGCAGGGCTGAAACGCCGACGTAGAGCCAATATTGCCAATGCGGCCATATCCCTGGCGCTTGAAGTCATGGGCGAAAAGGCAACTTAGCTCGGTGAGCGCCACCACGTTGAGCTGCAGCATGTCGGCCAGTACCCTCGCGTCGGCCTTGGCCACCAGCTTGTAGTCGCCGTAGCCCGCGTTATTGACCAGGATGCTGACCGGCAGACCCTCTTTCTGGCAATAGCTATGCAGCGTGCTTGCAGCACCTGGCACGGCCAAGTCCAGCGCCAGGTGGCGCACGGTGACGCCGTGCTCCTGCTGCAAACCACCGGCCAACGTGGCCAGGCGGTCTGCGCTGCGCGCCACCAGCAACAGGTCATGGCCGCGCTGGGCCATCAGGTGCGACAGCTCCAGGCCGATGCCATTGCTGGCACCGGTGATCAGCGCAAACCCGGTGGGTTTGGTGGGGCCGCTCATTGCGCGCGCTCCCAGGTTTGGGTGCGGTAGAAGGGGCCGATGTAGCCGCGGATGGTGAGTTTGGCGCCGCCCTCGGCTACGCGCATCTTCAGCGTGTAGGTTTTGCCGTTGTCCGGGTCCAAAATCTCGCCGCCCTCGTACCACTGGCCGTCAGCGGCCAGCTTGCCGCCGCGCACCATTTCCAAGCCTTCCATGGGCTGGTCTTTGCGATCGTCGGTGCAGGGTTTGCAGGTGGTGGGTTCTTTGGACGGGTCAGCGGCGAGGCTGCGCACCAGGCGCCCGCTCAGGCCCTTGGGGGTTTCGACAATGCGCACCTCGCCGCGTGGCTTGCCGGTGTTGTCGTCAATCGTGCGCCACAGGCCCACGGGGCTGGTCTCGGCAAGTGCGGCGCCTGAAAGCGCAAAAACGGCGGCGGCGCCTGCGAG
>CAMDKE010000269.1 GCA_945901215.1 Comamonas sp. lk | reverse complement strand
AATTGGCGAAAGTCCAAAAACGGTAAATCGCGCTCGGTGGGCGGGATGTTGGCGCGCGTCGCTTTGTCCATGGCAGCCATCTTGGCGCCATAGTCTTTGAGCCCCACGATGTAGTCGGCCATGGTCGAAAACGAAGGCGACACCACCCTGGGCGTGGCCAGTCGGCGAATGGCATCCACATAGTCATCGGCCACCAGCTCGCGCGTGCCGGTAGCGGCAAAGTCAGTGATTTGGTGCTTGCCCGCCGTGTCTTTGGCGGTGAGCGCGTGGTACGCATAGGCGCCCTGCGCGTCCTTGGCAAACGCCGGATGGGGTGCAAACAAAATACCAGGCTTGATCTGGATGTCGTACACCGACTCGGCAATCTGCGCGCCCGGCGCGTCGTCAGGCAGCGGCTTGCCTGCTTTGTCCAAGTAGCGCGGTGCGGCCACTGCACTGGCGGCGCGACCTATCAACTCGTAGGGCCGCTTGAGGTAGTGGTAACCGTAGGGCGGCTCGTAGACCTGGTAGGTGTAAGGCGTCTCGTCGTTGGAATACGAGCTCGCCGGGTCCAGGTACTTAGGGGAGCGCCCGCTAAAGGGCACAAACAGGGTGTTGGTTAGCTCGGAATGCGGGGGGTGGGGGTTGTTGAGGGTGTCGCTGCAGGCGGTAATCGACAAGCCCACCAACACGGTCGCCGTCAAACGCCAATAAATCGGCGAAAAATAAATCGTGCGACGAACGCAACTGCCCACAACCATAAATAGACCGGCCCCTCGGTGAGTTCACTAGCAATCTGCGCCAGAGCATAGCGCAAGCAAGAACCCCGGAGAAAGCCCCATTGCGCCACCCTATTCCGCCGCACGCACCCGCAAAAAGCTGGCAAATTTCGGCAAGCCGGCAGGCGTATGGTCGCGGTAGCGATAGGTCACTGTTGCACCGATAGCCGGCGGATGCAAGCGGTCGGCGGCGCTAAAGCCAGTACCCAGCGCAAACCGCCGTCCGTCCGGCATTTCCAGCAGCAGCGCACCCATCTGGCCCTCGAACTTGCCCTTGCCCGGCACATGGGCCACGACCTTGGCTTCGTCGTCGGGTTCCAACTTGAGCTTTCGTACCGCCTCACTGCGCCCCGGCTGCCACAGCGCATCCAAGCGGTGCAGAACCAAACCCTCGCCTCCCAAACCCGCCACTTGCTGCAAGCGGGTTTCCAAACCAGCGGCGCTGACCAGGCGACTTTGCTCCACCGCACCTAGCCACGGCAGATCGGCGCGTTGCACCAGGTTTTGCACCTGCTGCGCGCGTTCTTCAAAGGGCATGCCAGGTGCGGGGGCATCAAACACCATGTAACGAAGGGCGCGCCATTCGGTGTCTAAGGGCTGGGCCTTGCGCACGGCGCCGGAGAGGCGGTCAAAGGTCTTGCGGCCCATCCACATTTCGCCGTCCAAGGCCTGGTTAGGCAGACTGGCTACAAACCATGCTGGCGCCGCGATGGCCCGGCCACTGCGAAAGCGCAGCACGGCTCCGTCCCAGAGGGCGCGCACGCCATCGAGCTTTTCGCTCACAAAGTAGGCGCTGGGGTCAAGTCGGGTATCCCAGGTGCTGGCCCATTCGCCAAGTGGGTTGGTGGCTTTGGAGCTTACGACGGCTAGGGCGCTTTGCATGACAAGGCTTGCGCCTGTCAGCGCTCCAAGCCCCCATTTAAGCGTCTGGCGGCGGCGCAACACCAGGCCGTTGGTGGGCACACCGGCGCCCAAGCTATTGAATCTCATAGTTTTCCTCCCTTAAAACCCTACCAGGGCGCTCTTTGGCACCCTTGAAAAAACCAGAACCCGAGGCGGCACCTGAGCGCGGCCACCTAAATCAAAAGGCGCGACGAACGTGGTACGTGCGACATCAAAAACTCCATCTGGTCGGCCAGAATGCGGCGGTTGCGCAGAATAAAGTCTTCCCACAGACTGGGCACATAGGGGGCGTAGAGCAGCGGCATGTGGGCCTGCTCGGGGGTGCGGTGGCTTTTGCGGTGGTTGCAGGGGCGGCACGCCGTGACCACGTTCATCCATGTGTCCACGCCTTGCTGGGCAAAGGGGATGATGTGCTCGCGGGTGAGGTCAGATTCGTGGAAATGGCCACCGCAATAAGCACAAATATTGCGGTCGCGCACGAAAAGCTTGCCGTTGGTCAGGCCCGGACGCAAATTAAAGGGGTTGATATTGGGCACGCCCCGGGTGCCAATGATGCTGTTGACGCGGATGACCGATTGCAGGCCGGTGATGGCGTTGTGGCCGCCGCGAAAGACGGCGATTTCGGCCCCTGATTCCCAGCGCACCTCGCCTGAGGCGTAGTTCACCACGGCTTGCTCTAGGGAAATCCAGGACTGGGGAAGCCCCTGCGCCGACAACTTCAAGACTTTCACTAAACGCCTCCAGATCCGGTTAATCAAAAACCACCACCACGGAACGCTAACTGCTTGCAGTGACAGGGGCGCGTTTATCAGCTCCACTGCCTGCGTCACAATATACCCTGTTTGCGTGACACCCAGGCCTTGTCCACCGGACCATCCGGCGCAGGCCACCCTCCAGAAAATTACACTCCATGCAGGTTTTTCGCGGCTTCAAGCACCCCGGTCTGGCCCCGGCCTGCGCCCTCACCATCGGCAACTTTGACGGCGTGCACCGTGGCCACCAGGCCATGCTGGCTTTGCTACGCAGCGAGGCCCAGCAGCGCGGCGTCCCAAGCTGCGTGCTGACTTTTGAGCCGCACCCACGCGACTACTTTGCCCGCCTTGCGCGCGAAGCCGACCTCGCTCCAAGCCGCGTGGGCACCTTTCGGGACAAGATCGCCGACCTGGCGCACAGCGGAGTGGACCAGGTGGTCGTGGTGCCGTTCAACGGTGGCCTGGCCAGCCAAAGCCCGCAAGCGTTTGTGCAAAAGGTGCTGCTTGACGGGCTGGGCGCCAAGTACGTGCTCGTGGGTGACGACTTTCGCTTCGGCGCTAAGCGTGCTGGGGACTACACCCTGCTTGACGCGGCAGGCACGGCCCAAGGCTTTGACGTGGCGCGCATGAACAGCTACGAGGTGCACGGCCTGCGGGTATCGAGCTCGGCGGTGCGCGACGCCCTGGCCCAAGGTCGCATGGGCGACGCCGCGCGCCTGCTGGGGCGGCCCTACCGCGTGTCGGGCCACGTGGTGCATGGCCGCAAATTGGGCCGCACCCTGGGCTTTCGCACCCTCAATCTGCGCTTTGCGCACTGGAAACCCGCCACCAGCGGCATCTTCGTGGTTCAAGTCCATGGGCTCGCAGCGCGTCCTGTGGCCGGGGTCGCCAATTTTGGCGTGCGTCCGTCGATAGACGCCAACGACGTCAACGGTGGGCGGGTGCTGCTGGAAACCCATTGCCTGGACTGGCCCGCCGCCCTGGGTAACGAGGGGGGCTACGGTAAAATTGTGAGCGTGGACCTGCTACATAAACTGCACGATGAGCTGAAATACGATGGCCTGGAAGCCCTGACCAAGGGTATTGAGCACGACTGCATAGAAGCACGCGCCTGGTTGGCCGCCCGAATTTGACCGGGCAAGCTGGCGCACCTTGCCCCGCGCCACCCGCCTAAGGCCGCCCATAGGGCCGCCCAAGCGACCCAACTTCCCCTATTCGCCCCACACGGCACCGACCCGAGATGCTCCATGACCGACAAAGTTGACTACCGCAGCACCCTGAACCTGCCCGACACGCCCTTTCCCATGCGCGGCGACCTGCCCAAGCGCGAACCCGGCTGGGTAAAGCAATGGAACGAGGCGGGCTTGTACAAGCGCCTGCGCACCGCGCGCACCGGAGCGCCATTGTTTGTGTTGCACGACGGCCCTCCCTACGCCAATGGCAAACTGCATATCGGCCATGCGCTTAACAAGGTGCTCAAGGACATGATCGTCAAATCCAAGCAACTCGCCGGCTTTGACGCGCAGTACATCCCGGGCTGGGACTGTCACGGCCTGCCGATCGAGAACGCCATTGAAAAACTG
>CAMDKE010000268.1 GCA_945901215.1 Comamonas sp. lk | reverse complement strand
CAACAAATCGCTCCAAGGCATGACTTGGTTCATTTCTTCGAGCAAGATTTGCTTGCGCGTGCGCCGGGTTCTGAGATCGAGTCCGAGGTCTGTTTGTTTCACGCCGTTAGAGCTAGCAATTTGCGTGCCTCAATCGAGGTGATTGGGGTGGGGTTTTGAACATGATCCTTAGATGTTGAAATTGTTAAAAATACCAATTCCATGCTTTCGTACAACTATTTTTTGGAAGGTGTTCTGGCGGTGAGTCATAGAGCGTCATTCATGGGCAAAGCCACCGTCTTCAAGACCAAACGCCATTCGTTTTCTACCGTCTTGAACCATGGCAAAAGCCTTGCGGTTTGCGAAGGTGTAGCCTTGCCCCATGACCACCCACCTCACCCCCGCCCACACCGCCAACGCACTGCCATACCCCGCCCTGGCCCGGCAGCTGGAGTCTCTGCTGGGTGACCCGATGGTCACGGTGCCCGCGCGCCTGGTGCAGCCACTGGCCGGGGGCGGCAGCTTTTTCGTCATGCCCGCCACCGACGCGCGCTTAGCCATCAGCAAGCTCATCACTTTTATTCCCGACAACGCCACGCGCGGTTTGCCCAGCATCCAAGGCGACGTGGTGGTGTTTGACGCCGTCACCGGTCAGCGCCTGTGCATTCTGGACGGCCCTACGGTCACGGCGCGGCGCACGGCTGCGGTGTCGCTTCTGGCGGCGCAAAAGCTGGCGCGCAACACCGACGGTCCGCTGTTGGTGGTGGGCGCGGGCGTGCAGGGGCATTCGCATGTGGAGGCCTTTGCGGCGGGTTTGGGCGTGCGCGAAGTGTGGGTGGCGTCGCGCAGCGCGGCTTCGGCCGACGCCTTGGTGCGGCACTGCCACAGCCTGGGCCTGCAAGCGCGGCGGGTGGATGACGCAGACGCCGCCTTGGCCGATTGCCCGCTGGTGGTCAGCACCACTTCCGCCCAGACCGTGGCCTTGCGCACCATGCCCCGCCCCGACGCCTTTGTAGCTGCTGTGGGCGCATTCACCCCTAGCATGGTGGAGTGGGACGCCGCCATTTGTCGCCGCCTGGGGCTGGAGGGCACGCTGGTGGTGGACACCCGCGACGCGGACCACGAGGCGGGCGACTTGCTTCAGGCGGGTATTGATGTAAGCGCCTTGCCCACGCTGGGGGACGTGATTGGCCAAACGCCGGTCTGGATGGGCTGCACGTCCCGTCGCCGCGCCGGCCCCGTGTTCTTCAAGAGCTGCGGCTGGGCGGGCTGGGATCTGGCGGCGGCGCGGTGTGCGGTAGGCACTGAAGCAGCGGCGTATTAGTAGCGCGTTTAAGTCCGGATGCCCAATGAAAAACGGCACATGAAGGTGCCGTTTTCGCGCGCTCCCCAGGGGCGCAGTTTTCAGCCTCGGCCCTTGGCTTTGACCTTCAGGCGTTAGGCTTGCAGCAGCGGCCCGGTGTAGCCGCTGGGCTGCGCCAGGCCTTTAAACACCGGGTCGCAGTCGGCTTTGTAGGCCATTGAGGTTTTGAAATGGCTGGCCATAGGCTTGCAGGTGGCGTCACCAGTATTTTGCTGGTCCGCGCCCGAAGCGGGCGCAATCCTGAGCGTCGCAACACACACCTTTGCCGCGCGACTTATCCCCAGGGGCGCAAAGGCTTCGTCCTCGCGGGGGCGGGCACTCGGGGTGCGGGTGGCAGGGGTCAGGTCAGTGCTGCCCACTTTTTTGTGCACAACTTCCTGGCGGGTACCGTACGGCCATTACCGTAGCGGCAGTGTGACGTCTGGCCATCGTTCTGTGGTGTCTATCCTGCCGAGCACAACGATGCCACTAGGGCGAAACTCTTTCCTTGACACGGTTGTGTCCTCGTAACCATTGCGCCAAGCGGACTGTATGCGCGGGTAGCCGTTTTTGCCGGACGGGATTTCGACGATGTTTGTTCCACCGGTGGAGCCGATCGCGCAGAACTTGCGCTCGCTGGTGTTGCTAGCGATGGGGTAGAAAACCACATAAACGCTGTTTCTTCCGCTGTTGCATGGGTCATAGATCAATTGGACACCGCTGAATTCGAGGTCGTACTGTGAGGCGGCTTGGGAGCCTGTGCGATCCGGACAACCTTCTTTCTTGACCATTTGTGCGCGCCACTTCGCAGGGTTTGTGATGGGCTTACTCGGCCAGGTGTCGCTCCAGTCTTTGACCTTGGGACAGGCCTTGGCAGCTAAGGGCAGGCAAAGTGCAATGCTCAGGAGGTAATTGGGCAGGGCACTGTTGGAAGTACGCGGGGTGGACGGTCTTGGTGTTTTCACGTGAGTTGCTCTTTGTGGGTCAATGTTCTGCGGTAGGCCTTGGTAGTTAATCCTTACGGCGAACGGAACGTACCCCGCCGATCTGAACCAAACCAGTGGGGCGCACCTCGTAGCGCGTCCAGTCGCCTTCTCTTGCGCCCGAGCGAAAGTAAGTTTCTATGCGTACATAGCCCTTTGGACCGGATGGGAGCTGCCAGACACCCGTTCCATTGACCGAGCCTATGGCACAGTATTTGAGCCCGGTTCGTGAGCCTGCCACAGGGTAAAAAACGTCATATGTCCCGTTTGATGCGCCGCCCCAGCAATGGTAGTAGAGGAATTTAACGCCTCCGTATTCGCTGTCGTAGCTTTCGTCGATAGCCGGGCCGGGTCGGCGTATCCGGTCGCTGCATTCCTCTTCGACATGTTGCTTTCGCCACAGTGCCGGATTCTTGATCGGCTGGCTTGGATAACGAGGGTCATCGTCAACCTTGGGGCAGGCGTGTACGAGCAAAGGGATGCACAACGCCATGGTTCGCAGGCAATTAGGCAAGAGGCTGTTCGGGGTAGGGTTTCTTGATGTTTTCACCTGTGTTCTTCCTTTGAATTGGCTGTGGTTCGAAGGAATGGGTTAATTATCGTTTCGGCGATTATTTGGCGTGGCTTTTTTTCGGTTCTGAAAGGTCGGGTTTGGTAGAAGGGGAACAAGGGACTCACATGAACTTCGACTCGCCCCTTTTCTGGGGCGGGCTCCGGTGCGATGCATGAAGGGTTTGTGGCTGCCGTAGGTGCGTTCACCCCCCGCATGGTCGAGTGGGATGCCGCCATCTGCTGCCGTTTGGCGCTGGAGGGGCGCTGGTGGTGGACACCCGATACGCCGGCCATGAGGCGGGCGATTTGCTTCAGGCGGGTATGGATGTAGGTGCCTTGCCAACGCAGGGTGACGTGGTTGCCCAAACACCAAGTTGGACGAAATATGCGTCTCCTCGCACTACCGGCCCCGCCTTCTTCAAGAGCTGCGGCTGGGCGGGCTGGGACCTGGCGGCGGCGCGGTGTGCGTTGGAGTTCGGCGAAGCGTCACTGCGGTAGCCGAACCCCCGCCGGACACGCCACGAAAAACGGCACCCTCAGGTGCCGTTTTCGCAAGCGCCCCAAAGCGCAGTTTCCAGCCTCAGCCCTTGGCCTTCACCTTCAAGCGCCAGGCGTGCAGCAGCGGCTCGGTATAGCCGCTGGGCTGCGCCAGGCCTTTGAACACCAGGTCGCAAGCGGCCTTGTAGGCCATGGACGTTTTGAAGTGTCCGGCCATGGGCTGGTAGGCGGCGTCACCGGCGTTTTGCTGGTCCACCACACCGGCCATGCGCTCAAAGGTTTCTTGCACCTGCTTTTTGGTCACCACGCGGTGCAGCAGCCAGTTGGCGATGTGTTGGCTGCTGATGCGCAGGGTGGCGCGGTCTTCCATCAGGCCCACGTTGTGGATGTCAGGCACCTTGGAGCAGCCCACGCCCTGGTCGATCCAGCGCACCACGTAGCCCAGGATGCCCTGGGCGTTGTTGTCCAGCTCTTGCTGCTTCTCAGCATTGCTCCAGTTGGGCGAAGTGGCCACGGGGATCGTCAACAGGCCGGTCAACAATGCGGCGCGCTCTTTCTTGACGTCGATGGTCTCCAGCCCCTATTGCACGTCGCTGACCAGCACCTGGTGGTAGTGCAGGGCGTGCAGGGTGGCGCCGGTAGGGCTGGGCACCCAGGCGGTGTTGGC
>CAMDKE010000267.1 GCA_945901215.1 Comamonas sp. lk | reverse complement strand
TAGGCGATCACACGATTTTTGCCAACAACTCGCAGCTTGCAGGCCATGTGGTGGTGGGGGACTGGGTGATTTTGGGCGGTTTTACCGTGGTGCACCAGTTTGTGCGCATGGGCGCGCACAGCATGACGGCCATGTGTTCGCTGCTCTTTGCTGACCTGCCGCCGTTTGTGATGTGCCAGGGGCAGCCTGCGGGCGCACGCTCGATGAACTACGAGGGCCTGCGCCGCCGTGGCTTTTCGTCTGAACGCATTGCCGGTGTCAAAGCCATGCACAAAGCCTTGTACCGCGAAGACCTGACCCTGGAACGTGCCCAGGCACAGATCGCCACGCTCGTCGAAACCCGGCCCGAGACCGCGCCCGATGTGGCACTGATGCTGGAGTTTTTGCGCCACACCCCGCCACAGCGCGGCATTGTGCGTTGACGCCGGCGCCCGTTGCCGACACCGGCGCATCGCTGTCGTTGGCGATGGTGGCTGGTGAAGCCTCGGGTGATCTGTTGGCGGGCTTGTTGCTGGATGCGATGCGTAAGCGTTGGCCTGGCCTGCGCGCCTCGGGCATTGGCGGGCCGCGCATGGCAGCGCAAGGGTTTGAAGCCCGGTGGCCGCATGACAAGTTGTCGGTGCATGGTTTTGGCTGGGACGTGCTGCTGCGCTACCGTGAAATTGTGGGTATTCGCAAGCAGCTGCTCGCGCGTCTGAGCCGTGACAAACCGGACCTATTTATCGGGGTGGATGCGCCTGACTTCAATCTTCACCTCGAAGAAAACCTGCGCCGCCAAGGCATAAAGACAGTGCACTTTGTCTGCCCCTCTGTCTGGGCCTGGCGGCCTGAGCGGCTGGAAGTGATACGCCGAAGCGCGAACCATGTGCTGTGCATTTTCCCTTTCGAGCCGGCTTTGCTGGCGCAGCACGGCATCCCGGCCACTTATGTCGGTCATCCGTTGGCGCAGGTGATTCCCTTGCAGAGCGACCGCGCTGCCGCACGCCAGGCATTGGGTTTGGCGCCGGGTGACGATGTGGTCGCGCTCTTGCCGGGCAGCCGCAAGTCGGAAGTCCGCCACCTGGCATTGCGTTTTTTTGAAGCGGCGGCCCGCGTTCAAAAGGACTTGCCTGACGTCAAATTTGTGGTGCCCGCCGTGCCGGGACTTCAAGCTGCCATTGAAGCCGCCGCGCAGCGCAGCGGCGTGGGTCAGCACATTCAAATCGTCAGCGGCCAGTCGCACACCGTGCTGGCTGCCTGTGATGTGACGCTGATTGCCAGCGGCACCGCCACTCTGGAGGCAGCCTTGTTCAAGCGCCCGATGGTGATTGCGTACCGTGTGGGCGCGTGGTCTTGGCGAATATTCCAACGCAAAAGGCTCCAACCCTGGGTGGGCTTGCCCAACATCCTGTGCCAGGAATTTGTAGTGCCGGAGTTGCTGCAAGACGCCGCCACGCCCCAGGCCTTGGCCGCAGGGGTGCTGGACTGGCTGCGCGCCAAACACCAGCGGCCTGAAAAACTCCGCGCGCTGGAGGCACGCTTCCTGGCCTTGCACCAGCTGCTGCGGCGCGACACCGCGCGCTTGGCTACCGAGGCAATAGATGGGGTGCTCGGTGCCTAAGGCCTCCCGACCTGTACCAGCGAGTTTGGTGTGGGAAGTCAATGGCCTGATTGCCGGGGTCGATGAAGCCGGTCGTGGCCCGCTGGCTGGTCCCGTGGTGGCTGCCGCCGTCATCCTGGACGAGCGCCAGCCCATCCGAGGCCTGGCCGACTCCAAAAAACTCAGCGCCAAGCGCCGCGAAGCCTTGTTTGACGAAATTCGTGCCAAAGCCTTGTGCTGCTCCATTGCCCAGGCCAGCGTGCAAGAGATCGACCAGATCAACATCCTGCAGGCCACGCTGCTGGCCATGCGCCGCGCGGTAATGGGCTTGCGCCTGCCGCCCAAACTGGTGCTGGTGGACGGCAACCGGCTGCCCGTGCTGGAAATGCGTGCGGAGGCCATTGTCAAAGGCGACGCAACGGTGCCCTCGATTTCAGCCGCATCGATTTTGGCCAAGGTCAGCCGCGACCGCTGGTGCGCCGACTACCACCAACTTTTTCCGCAGTATGGGTTTGACCAGCACAAGGGCTACGGCACTGCCGAGCATTTGGCCGCGCTGCGTCGGCACGGCCCCTGCGCCGAACACCGCCGCACCTTTCGGCCCGTTACCGAGTTGTTGCGATGACTTCCATGCACCCTGCCATGCACCCCATTGCCTCGCGAGACAACCCGCTGCTCAAAGAACTGCGCAAGCTGGCCCAGGGCAACACCGCCTACCGCAAGACCGGGCGCTTTTGGGTGGAGGGCGACCACTTGTGCATCGCTGCCATCGTGCGCGGCCTGCAACCAGTGATCGCGGTGTTTGCCCAGTCGTATTGGCCGCAGGCCAGCATGCAGCTTGCGGAGGCGGCCCCGAAGAACGTGGTGGTGCCAGACGCGCTGTTTGACGAAATCAGCGGCCTGGATTCGCCCGCCAAGTTCGGGTTTGTGATGGACTTGCCAGCGCAGACCACCATAGCCCCGGATGCACCCACCGTCATTCTGGACCGTGTCCAGGACGCCGGCAACGTCGGCTCCATCCTGCGCAGCGCCGCTGCTTTTGGCTTTCAACAAGTGATTGCCCTGCAAGAGACGGCGGCGCTGTGGTCGCCCAAAGTGCTGCGCGCGGGCATGGGCGCCCATTTTGGATTGCGCTTGCACGAGGGCGTGCAGGAAGCAGACATGGACGTGCTTCAGGTGCCAATGGTGGTTACCAGCTCGCACCAAGGCACGCTGATCCAACACTTGACGCTGCCGTTTCCCTGCGCCTGGGTTATGGGCCACGAGGGGCAGGGTATCCGCCAAAGCCTGCTGGAGCGTGCGCAGGTGCATGTGCGTATCGGTCAGCCTGGGGGCGAAGAATCGCTCAACGTGGCCGCCGCGGCCGCGATTTGCCTGCACGCCAGCGCCGTTGGCGCAGCCTGAGGGGCAAAAAAGTCGCTGGGTTAGAATCGTGGGGTTTCCATAAACCAGCTTCCCAGGCGCTCGAAAAGCCCCATCCCCTTCGAAAAACAGCAGCCAAGAGGGACTCTTGAGCGCGCTTGGGCGCATCTGTAACCCATTCGGAGAACCCAGTGCTTTTGTCTCTTCAGGGTAATACCCCCCCCGCAATCCTGGCGCTCGCAGACGGCACGGTCTACCTTGGTAATTCCATCGGAGCGGCGGGCTCCACCGTCGGTGAAGTGGTGTTCAACACCTCCATGACCGGCTACCAGGAAATCCTGACCGACCCCAGCTATTGCCAGCAGATCGTCACGTTGACCTACCCCCATATCGGCAACTACGGCACCAACCCGGAAGACGTCGAGTCTGACGCGGTGCATGCTGCCGGTTTGGTAATCAAAGACCTGCCGCTGGTGGCGTCCAACTTTCGCAGCACCCAGACGCTTGCCGCCTATCTGCAAGCCCACGGCACCGTGGCCATTGCCAACATAGATACCCGCCAACTGACCCGTCAACTGCGCGAGCAGGGTGCGCAAAACGGTTGCATCTGGGCGCTCCCGCCCGGTCAGACTGTGACCGACGCCGTCATCGCCCAAGCGGTGGCTGCAGCAAAAGCCGCGCCGTCAATGGCTGGCCTGGATCTGGCGCGGGTAGTCAGTGCGGACAGCAGTTACGCCTGGACCGAGTCGGAATGGACGCTCGGTAAAGGCTATGGCCAGCAAACCGCACCGAAATTTCATGTGGTGGCCTACGACTTTGGCGTCAAGAAAAACATCTTGCGCATGCTCAGCGAGCGCGACTGCAAAGTCACTGTGGTGCCAGCCCAAACGCCAGCTGCTGAAGTGCAAAAGCTGCAGCCAGACGGGATTTTCCTGAGCAACGGCCCGGGCGACCCCCAGCCTTGCGACTACGCGATTGCCGCTGCCACTTTACTGATTGAGTCCGGCACCCCGGTATTTGGCATTTGTCTGGGCCACCAGATCATGGCGCTGGCCTCGGGTGCTAAGACCTTCAAAATGAAGTTTGGCCACCACGGCGCCAACC
>CAMDKE010000266.1 GCA_945901215.1 Comamonas sp. lk | reverse complement strand
AATTTTTTGGAACCGGCGCTCCAGAGCCGCATCTTTTTCCACGTACTTGCGGTACTCGTCCAGCGTGGTGGCGCCTACGCAATGCAACTCGCCCCGCGCCAGTGCGGGTTTGAGCATATTGCCGGCATCCATGGCGCCTTCTGCCTTGCCCGCGCCCACCATGGTGTGCAGTTCGTCAATGAACACAATGGTTTGACCCTCGTCCTTGGCCAGATCTTTGAGCACGTTTTTCAACCGCTCCTCAAACTCCCCGCGAAACTTAGCTCCCGCCAGCAGCGACGCCATGTCCAGAGACAGAACGCGCTTGCCCTTGAGCGAATCGGGCACCTCGCCCGCCACAATCCGCTGCGCCAGGCCTTCCACAATGGCCGTCTTGCCCACGCCGGGCTCGCCGATCAGCACCGGGTTGTTCTTGGTGCGGCGCTGCAGCACCTGGATGGCACGGCGGATTTCGTCGTCGCGGCCAATCACCGGGTCGAGCTTGCCTGCACGGGCGCGTTCGGTCAGGTCGACACAGTATTTTTTAAGTGACTCGCGCTGGTCTTCGGCGTCCGCACTGTCTACGTTTTGGCCGCCGCGCACGGCCAGAATGGCGGCGTCCAAGCTTTTGCGGATCAACCCGAGCGCTTGCACTTGCTTGGCGAAGTCGGATTTGGCCTCGCTCAAAGCCAGCATGAACAATTCGCTGGCGACAAACTGGTCGCCACGCTTCATGGCCTCTTTCTCCGATGCTTGCAAGAGACCCACCATGTCGCGGCCCACTTGTACCTGTTCCTGACCCTGCACCTCGGGCAGCTTTTTCATGGCGGCGTCGGCGGCCGCAAGCAAGGTCTGCACATTCACGCCCGCTCGCTGCAACAAAGCCTTGGGGCCGTCCTCCTGGCGCAGCATGGCGGCCACTACGTGGGCCGGTTCGATGTAGGCATGGTCTTGGGCTAAGGCAGAACTTTGGGCATCCCCCAGCGCTTCCTGGAATTTGGTGGTGAGTTTGTCCATCCGCATACATTTCTCCTTGAATAGGTCCCAGCTTGGGCGTTTCACCGCATTTTCAAGGCGCGCGTGTAAACCGGGCTTGTCTAGAATCAAGGCATGAACATCCACCAGTTAAGCGTTGTTTTTGATGAGCGGCAAGACCGCTTGCTGATGCGCGTCAATACGCAGGAAGGCGAGGAAGTTCGTTTGTGGCTTACCCGAAGCATCTCACTGAGGCTGCTGGCCCCCTTGGAAAGCACCATCGCCAAACTCGAAGCCCGCAATCCGGCAGTGGCTGCTGACGACGCCCGCGCGCGTGGAATGTTGGTCGAACTCAAACACCAGTCATTTTTGCAAAACGCTGATTTGGCAACACCTTTTTCCGGGCAAAACACGTCGCTCCCATTGGGTGACGTTCCGTTGCTAGTCACCGAAGTCAGATTGGATGTCCGGGCCCAAGGCGGTGCGCAACTGGTGTTTCAGGACAGCGGCGACAGCCAAGCCCCTGCCCGGTCGTGCACCCTCCAGATGCAATCGATGTTGGTCCATGGTCTACTGCATTTGTTGCAAAAAGCTATCAGCAAATCACAGTGGACCGAGGGCCTTAACGCGGGGCTAGCGGCCCTAAAGGCTCCAGATGAACCAGATTCACCCGCGCCAAAAAAGCCGGTTTACACCCACTGAAACGCGCCTGGACTGGGTGCGCAAGCGCAAAAGCGCATCTAGGCGTTGTGCGCCTCAATGCCCCAGCGTGCCAAGGCTGCGTCATCCGACACTCGGGCATCCACCCAATGCGCTCCCTGCGGGGTTTGCTCTTTTTTCCAGAACGGCGCTTGGGTTTTGAGGTAATCCATCAAGAACTCGCAGGCCTGGAAGCTCTCGCCCCGGTGCGCGGACGTGACCACCACCAGCACCACTTGCTCGGTGGGCGCCAGCACGCCAATGCGGTGCACCACCCGCGCACCGAACATGTCAAAGCGCTGCTGTGCCTGGTCAATCATGGCCTCAATAGACTTCTCTGTCATGCCGGGGTAATGCTCCAGCTCAAGCGATTGCACACTGGCTGCGTTGACATCGCCCGGTGCGTTGCGGTCGCGAACGGTGCCCAAAAACGTGCATACAGCGCCTACGCGCGGGTCGCCGGCCTGCAAGTCTGCGATTTCTTGCGCAATGTCGAAGGCGCCGTATTGAATGCGAACGCGTGGTCCAGCCATGGCCTTAACCCCCGGTCACTGGTGGGAAGAATGCAACCTCACAGCCAGGCGTAAGCGCTGCGTCCTCCTCGCACATCAGCTGGTTCATCGCCATACGGACGGGCCGATCGGCAGCCAGCGGGTGCTCAGGTGCAGCGTCGCGCGCTACCAGCGCTGCTCGTAACGCACCCAAGGTGCTGGCGTCGGTTTCCCAGGCCTCGGCGCTGCGGCCCAAAGTCTCGCGTATGGAGGCAAAGTACTTAATATGAACTTGCATGGGCCTGCCTTTCACGACAAAAGATCACTAAACGCAACAAAGCGCACCAGATCGCCTTTGGCAATCGCCTGACCCGCCGGGTTGTCGACAAAACCATCACCCCAGACCGCCGAGCTCAGCACGCCCGAGCTCTGGTTGGGAAACAAGTCCAAACCACCTGCCGCATTGCGCCGCGCGCGCAAAAACTCCTGGCGACGGTCCGCTCGCGGCCAGGCGAAGTCAGCGCGCAGCGTTTGCGCGGTCATGGCCACATCGATAGCCCCTTGCATGCGCAACAAAAATGGGCGTACTAGCAGCAAAAACGTCATAAAGCTCGACACCGGATTGCCAGGCAAGCCAATAAAGTGCGCAGTGCCGATGCGTCCATGGGCAAAAGGCTTGCCCGGTTTGATCGCGATTTGCCACAAATCCAGCGTGCCCAGGGCCTGCACGGCCGGTTTGATGTGGTCCTCTTCACCTACCGAGACGCCGCCGCTGGTCAAAATCACGTCGTGTTCCCGCGCCGCGCTGCGCAAAGCCTCAACCGTTGCGTCCAGCCGGTCCGGGACAATGCCCAGGTCTGTCACCGCGCAGCCCATCCGGCGCAACAAGCTGGCCAAGAAAAAACGGTTGGAGTTGTAAATGGCGCCGGGTGGCATGCCCGCCGGTTCGCACTCTCCGGGCATCACCAACTCGTCGCCCGTAGAAAACAAGGCGACGCGTGGACGCAGGGCCACTTGCAACTGCGCCATGCCGACGCTGGCGGCCATGCCCAAGGCGGCGGGCCCCAGTCGCTGTCCGGCACTCAGCACCGCATGGCCTGCGGCAACGTCCTCACCCTGGCGGCGAATCCATTGGCCGACCTGGGGCGTGGTGTTCACCACGATGGCAGGATGCCCAACGGCACCGCTTTCGGTGCAATCTTCCTGCATCACCACGGCGTCTGCGCCCGGCGGAATAGGCGCGCCGGTAAAGATACGCGCCACGGTTCCGGGCTGTAGCGCTGTACCGCTGGCGCCCGCCGCAATGCGCTGCGACACCGTTAGGGGGGTACCGGGGGTGCAATCGGCCACCCGCAACGCGTAGCCGTCCATCGAGCTGTTGTCTTGCGGCGGCACCTGCAGGGCCGACACCACGTCTTGCGCCAGCACGCGCCCATCAGCTTCGAATGTGGATACCGCCTCACGACGAGGGGAATGATCAGCCACGGTGCCCAGCAGTTGCGCCAGCGCCATGTCCAGGGAAATAAGGGGCTTGCGCGCGGTGGGTGCGGTCATGGCGTAGGCTAATGGCTAGGCGCAGGCGTGCGCGATCAGGTCCTTGATGGCTTGCACATCGGCCGCCATCACCCGCACCTTTTTCGGTAGGGCCTCAATACCTGCAAACTTGGCCGGGCGCTCTGGCTCACGATCCAATGCTTCAACAATGGTGGCCGCAAACTTGATGGGCAAGGCCGTTTCCAGCACTAGCATGGGAACGGCAGGATGGCGGTGTTCTTTCGCCACCTTCAGTCCGTCGGCGGTGTGGGTATCCACCACTACGCCGTAGTTCTTCCAGGTTTCGCGGATGGTGGCTAGGCGGTCTTGGTGCGTGCTCTTGCCACTCGCAAAACCGTAGCGGCTGGCAGCCTGCGCAAACGCCGGGTCTGC
>CAMDKE010000265.1 GCA_945901215.1 Comamonas sp. lk | reverse complement strand
TCATTCAGATTAACTCTTGCCTCACAAGCCCTTAAGCGCCCCCAGCCCTACCAAGGGCACCTTGCCCTTGGCATAGGTCTCCCGCTTCATCGGGCTCATACGCGCCACAAGGGGCGTGTCCAAAAAGGGCACTATCGCCACATCAAACTGCGCGATGACGCGTGATGCCGCTTCTTGGCGCATGGTGCCCCAAAATTTGCAGTTGGTCAGCGTTTTTGCCTTGGCAAAAAAGGCCGACCCGTGGGTTTGGCCGACAAACCAGAAGTCTTTGTCAGGGTTCTCGGCCATGGCCTTGAGCAGCGCTTCACTGTCCATGCGCTCACGCATATTGCCCACAAAGCCCACCACCATGCGCTTTTTGGCTGCCTTGCCGGTTTTGCCTGCCTGTGGCGCAGCTGATTTGGCTTGTGCGGGCGCAGGGCTAAGCGCCTCGTTTGGCAGGTACGCAATGCCACGGTGGGCAAACTCCTGGCTAAAGGCCTCTATCAGCCCCAGCGAATTGGACAGCACCACGTCCGACAAGCCCAGCCACATCTGGTACTGCGCCGTAATCGTGGGCACCAACTGCGCGTTGGCCGGAAACAGGCGCTGGTCGTCGACCAGGTCGGTGATGATTTGCTTGGGTTTCATTGCCTTGGCAAGTGCCGCGTTGGCATAGCAGGCAGGCCACAACACGACCGTGGGCGCGCTGATACCCTGCTCTTTGACCTGCTGCAGCACCCAGCGCAGATAGTCTTGGTTGTCCGCGGGTTTGTCGGCGGGTGTGAGGTAGGTTTTGTAAGTGGTTTTGCCAGTGTCGCAGTCGCCCTGCAGCTTGGCCACGGCTTGGTCTAGCAAAAGGCGGTATTCGCTGCCGCTGGTGGCGCCTAGCGTAACCGCGCGTTTGAGCCACTCGCCAAGCGCCCGTTGGCTCAGCGGCGTTTCAAACACCAGTACTTTTTCGATCTTCGGGTCTTGCTCCCACAAGGCGATCCAGCGGTCCGGGCGGCGGCCAAACAGGCCCAGGTCGTTTTGCTTCCAGAAGCAGACGATGTGCTTGCCCTTGACCAGGCCGTGGGGAGAAAGCTCTTTGGGTGGTTTGGTGGCTTTGGCCCGCGCAGTGCGCTTGGGTTTTGCGCTGGCTGCCTTGGCCGCAGGGCGCGCCGCGACCGGTTTGGTAGCGGGCTTGCCAGCCGGTTTGGCAGCCGCTTCGGCAACCACAGCCGGTGTAGCTTCAGGCTTTGTGCTTTGGGCCTTTTTGGCCGGCGGTGCCGATGCGGTCTTTGCCACAGGTTTGGCCACTGCTTTGGCCTTGGTCTTTGCCGGCGCAGCCGCAGCTTTGGGCTGCGTCACGGGCGGCTGCGGCTTGGCGCGCGCGTCGGTCTTGGCTGTGGAAGAGCGAGTGGTCTTGCGGGTGGTCTTGGAAGGTGCTTTTGTAGCCATAAGGTAGTCTGGTTTTAGGAGCTGAGGGCCGGCGGCCGGCGGCAAGTG
The DNA here is from genome assembly GCA_945901215.1 of Comamonas sp. lk. GTDB lineage: Bacteria > Pseudomonadota > Gammaproteobacteria > Burkholderiales > Burkholderiaceae_C > Allorhodoferax. The sequence goes on along the minus strand of CAMDKE010000265.1, from coordinate 2,611 downwards.
CTGTCGCAGAATAATACCCCCACGCGCTGGCGCCGCTGGCCCTTGCCGCGGATGCGCATCCATATGGCAAAAAGCGGGGTCTGCAGCGCTAGACTCGCAGCAGCATTTTTGTTCTTTCCGTCTGACCCAAGGCCCCCAAGGCCGGAGAACCCACCTTATGGCGCGTGCGCCCGGCCAAGCCGCCAAATCAACACAGCGAAGCCCATGGCGGGCGGGCCGCCATGGATAAGCCCGCCATGGAGGTGCGCTTGATTCGCGCGGCTGAACTCGCCACCCTGGCGCCCCTTGAATGCAGCGGCGCCATCATGGTGATGCCCTACACCGACGCCGCCCAGGCCAAACGCGCCGCGCGCTTGGCTGCCACGCGTGCAGGTGCGCCCGCGCTCTTGCTCGCCGTGCGCGATGAGGCGCGCCAGGGATTTATTGCTGTTATCAATCAAGCCTTTGCCGCCACCCGCAGCCCCTGGTTTGGTTACATGGCGCAAGACGCCTTTGCGGGGCGCGCCTGGCTTGCCTTGGCACTGCGCGCACTACAGACCAAAAATGCGGGGCTACTGGGATTTAACGACGGCAAATGGCAGGGCCAATTGGCCGCCTTTGGATTGGCCGAGCGCAGCTGGGCGCAATCGGTCTATGGCGGTGACTTTTTCCACAGCGCCTACCGCAGCCACTACGCCGACACCGAGCTCACGCTCATTGCCCGCGAACAAGGCCGCTATGTCTACGAGCCCAATAGCGTGCTGGTTGAAGCCGACTGGGACAAGGAGAGTGCCGGCGTCAACCCCGCCGACCGCGCCCTGTACAAAGCGCGCGCAGCCGCCGGTTTTGACGCTCGGGTGCGCAACCCGCAGCTCTTGCAACTGTTCGGCTAAGGCGTGCTGCGACGATGGTGGAACGCCCTCAAGACCTGCAAGCCTGGCTAGACCGGGCCGAGCGTGCCCTCAATGCCGGCCGCTGGACCGAGGCGCGCGAACTGCTGTTGCCCGCCGCGCAGTGGCTTCCCCGGGTGCCGCAGGTCCAGCACCATCTGGGCGCCACGCATCTGGCGCTGGGCCAGGCGCAACTGGCCTTGGAAAGCGCCCAGCGCGCCTTGGCCCTGGCGCCCGCGCAATGGCAAAGCCTGCTGCTGCAAGGGCGTGCGTGCAAGTCGCTGGGCAAGATGGAAGCCGCAGACGCCAGCTTTGACGCAGTCCTGACACTGCAGCCGGGCCAGGGCGAGGCGCTGGTGGCCAAAGCCGATCTGGCCATGAACATTTTTGGCCTGCCACTGCAAGCTATTCATTTGGTGCAGCCCTTGTTAAACCAGCCGCAGCACGCGGTGGACGCCGAGCTGACCACGCTCATGGCCAGCCTGTACGACCGCGATATGTCCGCCACCGCGCTGACGCAGCGGGTGATCGGCTTCTCGCAGCAGCACATGCGCTTGCCGCAACTGCAGTTGCCACCCTTTAAGCCGCGCCACTCTGCCAAGGCGCGCCCGCGTGTGGGCATTATTTCTCCCCTGTTTTGCAACTCGCCGGTGTATTTTTTGACGATTTCCGGCTGGCAGCATGTGGCCAGGGGCTCAGACATCGTGGTCTTCAACCGGGGTTATAAGTCCGACTGGGCCAGCGCCGCGTTTCGCGCCCTGTCCACCGAGTGGCTGGACGTGCAGGCTTTGTCGGCCGAGGCGCTGGCCCGCAGCATCCAGGCCCAAGACCTGGACGTGCTTTACGACCTCGGGGGCTGGATGGACCCGGTGGCGCTCAAGGCCATGTCGGCCAAACCCGCGCGCGCCATGTACAAATGGGTGGGCGGCCAGAGCATGACCACCGGTTTGGATAGTTTTGACGGCTGGATTGGTGACCCCTGGCAGTCGCCCCTGCATTTGCAGCACCTGTACTCTGAGCCTTTGGTGAACATTCCCGAGGGCTACGCCACCTACACGCCGCCGGGCTATTTGCCCACGCTTACCCCTTGGGCCCGGCGCAGCCGCACGCCGGTGGTGTTTTCCAACCCGGCCAAACTTTCACGCGCCTTTATGACCTATTTGCGCCAGATGGTCGGACCGATTTGTTTTGTGCACCAGCAGTTTCAGTACGCGCGCACCCGGGCCAAGGTGGAAGCGGCGCTTGACGGTTCCAAAGCCAGAGCTGAGTTTGTGTGCCCCACATCGCACCGCCAGGCGCTGGAGATTTTTGGGGGGTTTCAGACCATGGTGGACACGTTTCCGTACAGCAGCGGCCTGACCGCGCGCGAGGCCCAGGCCATGGGCCTGTGGGTCAAGGTGTTTACCGGCGAACTGTTTTGCGAGCGCCATAGCCTGCACCTGCGCTAGGGTCAGGACGCACCGTGCACCTCAGGCTGTAACGGCTGCGCGCCCCACCGACACATAGCCCCAGCCGCTGGCCTGCATCTTGGCGGGCTGGTACAGGTTGCGGCCATCAACAATGAGCTTTCCCGGCATGCGCAAGGCCATTTCGTCAAAGTCCGGCGCGCGGAACTGCTGCCACTCGGTGCAAATCACCAGCGCGTCTGCCCCGGTGAGCGCCGCGTATTTGTCCGGGCACAGGGCAAGCATCGGGTGCTCGGGGTAAATACGTCCCGTCTCGGGCATGGCTACTGGGTCAAA
>CAMDKE010000264.1 GCA_945901215.1 Comamonas sp. lk | reverse complement strand
GCCGCCCGTTTTGCCCGACGTGAAAGGGGCGCCACTGCGCGCAGCGCCTGAGCCGCGACCTGCGGCGGGGCGTTGGGCGCCGCGCGCTGCGGGTGGCCCGCCACGGCGGTTGCCCGGACCTCGGGGAGCCGGACGGCCGGGAAAATCGGCCGGACGTACGCGCTCAACACCGTCGTTGCCAGCACCCGCGCTGCCCGCAGCTTGTGCCAAAGCGGCGATGTCGGTCTCGTCGAGTTCCATCCAAGCGCCACGCTTAAGGCCGCGCGGCAGCAGCATGGCGCCGTAGCGGATGCGAATCAGGCGGCTCACCGCGTGGCCCACGGCTTCGAGCATGCGGCGCACTTCACGGTTGCGGCCCTCGGAAATGGTGACGCGGTACCAGCAGTTGCTGCGCTCGCCGCCACCGGCTTCGATGGAGCCGAACTGCGCAATCCCGTCGTCGAGCTTGACGCCGTCGAGCAGCATCTGCTTTTCTTCCTTGCTCAGCGACCCCAGCACCCGCACCGCATATTCGCGCACCAGACCAAAACGGGGATGCATCAGGTTGTTGGCCAACTCACCCGAACTGGTGAACAACAAAAGGCCTTCGGTATTGAGGTCCAAGCGCCCGACCGACTGCCATTTGCCCTGGTTGAGCTTGGGCAGGCGGCGAAACACCGTGGGGCGGTTTTGCGGGTCATCGTGGGTGACGACCTCGCCCACCGGCTTGTGGTAGGCGATGACGCGCGGCGGCGGCGGGTCTATGCGGAAGCGAATGGGCTTTCCGTTGACCTTAATATGGTCGCCAAATTGGATGCGCTGGCCGATGTGGGCCGGCTCGTTGTTAACCGAAATGCGCCCTTCCAAAATCAGCTGCTCCATCTCCAGGCGCGAGCCCATGCCGGCCTGGGCCAGGATTTTGTGCAGCTTGGGCGTCTCGGCCATGGGCGTCAATATGCGCTTGGGCGGGGTGACTTCCAGGGCAGCGTCTTGCGCGTCAAACGCGCCGGACACCACCTGATGGAACAGACTATCTGGTGGCGCCAACCCCGGCGAGAGCGGCACGGCGTCTGCCATCACAAGGGGAACTGCTGCATGCGATGGAGCTTCTTGGGGCTCGGTGGAGGGCTCGTCCGACGCGGCAGGATCAATTTCATTCATGGGAAGCGGGCGCTTGCGCGCTGTCAAAAAAATCAGGGGTGGGGTTGTGGTCTGCGCCGGACGGCTCACCGCCCGACTCCGCACAGACCGATTGCTCGGCAAAAAGCGATTCGCTAGCCAAACCGGGAGGCAGCCCCATCGCCAGCGCGTCAAGCGCTGCAGACCCAGACATGACACCGTCGGCCAAGGCACCGGAAGTGCGTTGGCCCATGGAGTCTAGGGCGGGCACAGCGCTCAGACTGGACAGCCCAAGATCGTCTAAGAACTGCTTGGTCGTGGCAAAAAGCGCCGGGCGCCCCGGCGCGTCGCGGTGGCCGATAACTTCGACCCAGCCCCGGTCTTCGAGATGTTTGATCAACAAGGAGTTGATCGTGACGCCCCGGATATCCTCCATGTCACCACGCGTGACCGGTTGCCGGTAGGCGATGATGGCCAGCGTCTCCAAAGTAGCGCGGGTGTAACGCGGTGGCTTTTCCGGATGCAGGCGGTCCAAAAAAGGGCGCATTTCAGGCCGACTTTGGAAGCGCCATCCAGTGGCCACCTGCACCAACTCCACCCCTTTGTCGGACCATTGGGTGCCGAGGTCGTCGAGCACCTGTTTTAGGACGTCGTCACCGACCTCCTCTTGGAAGAGCGTTCGCATGTCGCGCAAGGACAGAGGCTGTTGCGCGCACATCAAGGCCGTCTCAAGGACTCGTGTTGCTTCGACCGTATTGATCATGCAAATTTCCGGGCGTGGGGCTCGCCAGAGCGGCAAGACGGGCGTTGTGAATAGGCTCCCAGTGAGATGGCAGCGCTAGCGATGGCGCTAGGGGCCGCGTTGGCATTCGCTTATGCGGATTCAACGGGTGGGGAATTGTAACTGAGGCCCCATAACTTCAATAGGTGTTCAAAGTCCACTGGCAAAGGCGACTCAAAGGCCAGCGCAGCTCCGGTTACGGGGTGGTCAAAGGCCAAGCGGAAAGCGTGCAAAGCGTGGCGCACCATCCCGTCCCGGTCGGTTCCACCGTACACCTTATCCGCCACCAACGGGTGTCCGATGGACGCCATATGCACCCGAATCTGGTGTGTGCGCCCCGTGTGAAGCACACAACGCACCAGGCAGCCGTCAACCGCATTGGCCAAAAAGTGAATATCGGTTTTTGCGGTTTTTCCCGGGGTTTTGAGCAAGTCCACAACCGCCATGCGCAAGCGGTTGCGGGGGTCGCGGCCCATGGGGGCGTCCACGCAGACAGAGGACTGGCCTGACCACGGACCATGCCCCACCGCCAGGTATTGGCGACTGACCGCGCGCGCAGCAATGGCCCCCACCAGCACGTCCATGGCCTGTCGGGTACGGGCCACCACCATCAGGCCACTCGTGTCCTTGTCTAAACGGTGCACGATGCCCGCGCGGGGCATGGAAAACATTTTCTCGTCCAGGGCCAACAGGCCGTTGAGCAAGGTACCGCTCCAATTTCCCGGCGCCGGATGCACCACCAGGCCCGCGGGTTTATCAATGACAAAAATGTGGGGGTCCTCATATAGCACCGCCAAATCCATGGATTGCGGCTTGAAGGTCTGACTTTGCGGGGTCGGATGCAACTCCAGCATGAGCACGTCGGCAGCCCGGACCTTGAGCGCCTGCTTGCGCACCGTCTGGCCATTGAGTTGCACCCAACCGGCATCAATGAGTTGCTGCAGGTAGTTGCGCGAAAACTCAGGTGCTAGGTGGGTCAAGGCGCGATCCAGGCGGTCGCCGTGCTGGGCCAGCGCAACCGCCCCTTGGCGCGTCTCGGACCCATCGCTCAACACCTCATCGGAACCATCTCCTTCGTCCAGTGTCTCGGGGGGGGTGACCGATATAATCTTGCGGCCCTGGTCTAAGAAAGTGTTCATGATGTTGAGAGTCAAATTATCGGTCGTTTACGCTGTGCTTCTGGCGGTGAGCACGTTGCTGATGACGGGCTGCTCAACCCCAACTCTGGACAAAACGGCTGGGATGGCTCCGGCGGCCCTGTATTCAGAGGCACAAGATGAAATGGCCTCAGGGCGCTGGGAGAAAGCCATTCCCCTGCTCGAAAAACTAGAAGCCCGTGCTGCAGGCACGCCGCTTGCCCAGCAAGCCCAGATCGACAAAGCATACGCCCACTACAAAGCATCGGAGCCGGTCTTGGCCGCGGCCACGATTGACCGTTTTATGCGGCTGCACCCCGCAAGCCCGGCGATGGACTACGCCTTGTACCTCAAAGGCATGAGCAACTTCAATGAAAACCTAGGAATATTTGGTAGCTATACCGGTCAGGACCTGGCTGAACGAGACCAAAAAGCGGCCAAAGAGTCTTTTGAAGCGTTCAAGGAGCTGAGCACACGCTTTCCCAATTCGCGTTACACGCCCGACGCTCTGCAGCGTATGGCATTTATCGTGCAATCGCTGGCGAAATACGAGGTATACGTCGCCAAGTACTACTACCGCCGGGGTGCTTATGTTGCCGCGATTAACCGAGCACAAACCGCGGTCACGGACTACCGCGACGTCCCTGCCGTAGAAGATGCCCTGTTCATTATTTATAAAGCCTACGACGCTTTGGGCATGGAACGCCTGCGCGACGACGCGCGGCGCGTGCTGGAGTTGACTTACCCGAATTCCAAATTCTTGGCTTCCAACACCAAGTCCGATTCGGAGAGCTGGTTCAAGTTCAACTAGCCCTCAAGCGCTGCGCAGCGCTGCAAGGGCTCGGTGCCACTCTTTCTCATCCCGCAAACGGCGCATCGGCGGCAAGGCGTCCATCAGTTTTTTGCCGTAGGCCATTTGGGCCAGTCGAATATCACACACCACCAGGATCCCTCGGTCGGTCTCGCTGCGAATCAAACGCCCAGCGCCTTGCTTGAGTGCAATGGCAGCCTGTGGCAGGTGCAGGCGCTTGAAGGCGTTTTCTCCTGCTGCTACGTGGGCATTGGCGCGGGCCTGAACCAAGGGGTCGTCCGGC
>CAMDKE010000263.1 GCA_945901215.1 Comamonas sp. lk | reverse complement strand
AGCCCGCCGCCGCACACAGTCGCACAGGCATGGTGGGCGTGCTGGCCACACGCGGCACGCTGGCAAGTGAGAAATTCCAGGCGCTGCTGCAGGCGCAAAACCCAAAAGTACACTTTGTGCTCCAGGCCTGCGATGGTCTAGCCACCGCAATAGAGCATGACGATGCCGCACAAATCGGCGCACTGTGCGCTCGCTACACTGCCAATTTGGGCCGATTTGGTGTCACGCCGGGAGCCATCGACACAGTGGTGCTGGGCTGCACCCACTATGCCTTTGCCGCAACCGAGCTCCAAAAGCAAGTAGGCCCCGATGTCACCTTGTTGGATGCAGGGCAACCTGTAGCGCAAAGAACACACGCCTTGCTGGCCCAGGAAAATACTGCCAATTTAGTGGCTACGGCCAGCGAGGAAAACCAAATCTGGGTGAATTTATGGACGACCGGCGCGCCCCACACACTGCAAAGCGCAGCCACGCGCTGGCTTACAGACTGCGGCCCTGTGCGCCATGTGGCGCTGACATGAACAGCATGGCCTGTCCGACAGGAATCGAACCTGTGACCTACAGCTTAGAAGGCTGTTGCTCTATCCAACTGAGCTACGGACAGTCACGGACTAACACTGCTAGAAACAAAAATGCCAAAGACAAGGCTTTGGCAAATGTTGTGGTCGGGGCGAAAGGATTCGAACCTTCGACCCTCTGGTCCCAAACCAGATGCGCTACCAGGCTGCGCTACGCCCCGACAGGCCATATTCTAACCGCCGGCACCTTTGCCAGCGATTCAAACGCCATAATTCTTTGACCGGTACCCATCACACCATTCAATGGAATATTCTGACCTGACATGGCTGTCTCCAGGCGATCCGTTTCCTTCAGTGGCGCGGACTGGGGATGCGCAGTCCATCGCGCCAGGCCTGCTGGCCGCAGGCGGGCGTTTGGACATGCCCACGCTTCAATCGGCCTATTCTCGGGGAATCTTTCCCTGGTTTAGCGAGGGGCAACCCGTGCTGTGGTGGAGCCCGGACCCACGGATGGTGCTAAAAGTAAGCGACTTTCGCATTCACCGCTCACTCAGAAAGACGCTGCAGCGGTTTCAGGCAAACCCCGAATGTGAGATCCGATTTGATACAGCCTTCGCGACCGTTATTCGCAACTGCGCCCAAGCTCCTCGCGTCAAGCAGAAGGGAACCTGGATTTTGCCGTCCATGGTCGCCGCCTATACCGACATGCATGAGGCGGGCTTGGCGCACAGCGTTGAAACCTGGGTGGATGGGAATCTGGTCGCAGGGCTTTATTGCGTCGCCATCGGCCAGGCGGTCTTTGGCGAGTCCATGTTCACCACCGTCCCCGATGGCTCCAAAATTGCGTTGGCCGCTTTGGTCGCGTTTTGCAAGCCCCACGGGATCGCACAGTTCGATTGCCAGCAAGCGACCCCGCATTTGGCCCGGATGGGGGCCACGCCCATTGCCCGCATGGATTTTCTTGTGGCAATGGAGGCAGCCCAATTGAAGCCCCCTCCCATTTGGCGGTTTGACCCGCTTTACTGGAACGCCTTGCTTGCGCCGGCGCCATGACCCTATGACCCAGCTCCAAGAACTTCCGCTCAAAACGCTGCAGTTTTACGCTACTGCGCCCTACCAATGCAGTTATTTACCTGAGCGAAAAGCGCGCTCGCAAGTGGCCACACCGAGCCATTTAATTGACAACTCCACCTATTCCAACTTGGTAGCCGAAGGTTTTAGACGCAGCGGCATGTTCACATACCGCCCGCACTGCGATGGATGCCAGGCCTGCGTTCCACTGCGAATTGATGCCGCAAGCTTCTCCCCCAACCGCAGCCAGCGCCGGGCGTGGAAGCAACACGAGCAGCTGCAAACCCGGGTATTGCGGCTGGGTTTTGTAGCAGAGCACTATGACTTGTACAAGCGCTACCAGCACAGCCGCCACTTAGGCGGGGCGATGGAGGAAGACAGCGTCGACCAATACACCCAGTTTCTGTTGCAAAGTCGTGTCAATTCCCGCCTGGTCGAATTCAGGGAGCCCGCGGTCGATGGGCAAACCGGCACACTCAAAATGGTATCGATCTTGGACGTTCTCGACAACGCCATATCCGCCGTATACACTTTTTATGAGCCTGAGCAGCAGGCCAGCTTTGGAACCTACAACGTGCTTTGGCAGCTGCAACAAGTCCGAGCGCTGGGCTTGTCATTTTTATACTTGGGATATTGGATTAAACAAAGCCGAAAAATGAACTACAAGATGCATTTTGCTCCAGCGCAGCTGCTCATCGATGGCCGCTGGCAAGACGCACAGCCCGGCAGTCCAATCACACAAGCGCTGGCGTAGAGTGCAAGCTGCCGCTGAGACAACAGCACTACGGCGTGATAGCCACAATAATGCGTAAACCACGAGTCCCCATGACAAAACAAGACCCCCCAAGCGTTGCCAGCCCGTCCGTTCAGGTGATCGAGCGCATGTTCACCCTCATTGACGTATTGGCGTCCCGCGAAGAAGCGATGACGCTAAAGGAAATCAGCGACAAAGCAGGGCTGCATCCGTCAACTGCCCACCGCATCTTGAACGACTTGGTCATCGGGCGTTTTGCAGACCGCCCCCAATCCGGCAGTTACCGCCTAGGTATGCGACTTTTGGAGCTGGGAAACTTGGTCAAAAGCCGGCTCAACGTGCGCGATGCAGCCATCACACCCATGCGAGAACTGCACAAACTCACGCAACAGCCCGTCAACCTGAGCATGCGCCAAGGAGATGAAATTATTTATGTGGAACGCGCTTTTAGTGAACGTTCGGGCATGCAGGTCGTGCGGGCCATCGGTGGGCGCGCACCCCTGCACCTGACTTCGGTTGGAAAACTATTTTTGGCAGCGGACGATCCCCAGCGCATACGCGCGTATGCCACTCGCACCGGACTGCAAGGGCACACCAAGAACAGTATTACTGACCTGTCTAGCCTGGAACGCGAACTTGCGCGGGTACGCCAATACGGCCAATCCAATGACAACGAGGAGTTAGAGCTTGGGGTTCGCTGCATGGCAGCAGGAATATATGATGACCAGGAAAAACTGGTCGCCGGCCTGTCCATATCGTCACCAACAAGCCGAATGGATGATGCCTGGATGCCAAAGCTCAAAGAAACGGCGCAGCAAATTTCAGAAACGCTGGGTTACCGAGGGCATTAAACACCGCCCGAGCGCAACCCGATTAGTTGGCAACCACCAACACAGTGTCCGACAAATGGGCTATGGGCGCAGATTTCACCGCGCTCACGGGATTAGACTCCACCCAGCGCCTTACGCGCTCTGCATCTGCGATCCGACTGAGCTTACCAGCGGAGTCAAGAAATACCATGATAATTTTCCGGCCAGCCACCTTGGCCTGCATCACCAGGCACTGCCCTGCTTCGGAGATATAGCCGGTCTTTTGTAGCCCGATATCCCAATCAGGACTCTTCACCAGGCGGTTGGTGTTGTTAAATTGCAAGGTTCTTTTTCCGACTTCCACCTGGTAACCGCGTGATGTGGACAATTCACGCAGCGTGGCGTCACCGTAGGCATAGTTCACCAGCGTTGCCAGGTCTCTGGCACTGGATTGGTTCTTACTCGACAGGCCTGTGGGCTCGACGTAGCGCGTCGCAAACATGCCCAAGGCGCTGGCCTTGGCGTTCATCAGGCCGACAAAAGCAGCTAAACCACCCGGAAATGTCCGTCCGAGAGCATGTGCAGCACGGTTTTCGCTGGCCATGAGCGCCAAATGCAAAAGTTCGCCACGGGAGAGCTTTGTTCCAACGGTCAGTCGGGATCGACTGCCTTTTTCCATATCCACGTCCGCCTGCGAAATCGCAATCATCTCGTCCATCGGCAACCTGGCCTCGCTGATCAAGACCCCGGTCATCAACTTGGTAATGGATGCTATTGGCAGCACCGCGAGTTCATTCTTGTGAAGCAATACCTCTTTGGTATCCTGGTCGATGACAAAAGCGACACTGGACTTGAGTGCCAACGCATCAGGCGCGGCATGCAAACCGGCAACCTCCCCAAACGATGGCTTGGAGGCGATCACCGCGCTCGCTCTCGGCCGAGGTTTGACCACAACGGTCTTTGTA
>CAMDKE010000262.1 GCA_945901215.1 Comamonas sp. lk | reverse complement strand
TGAAGTAACGAAAACCCACCACCTGCGTCTTGGCCTGCTGCAACTGGGCGCCTAGTTTGCGGCGCATCACCTGATCAAACAAGAGCTTGGAATAGCCGTAGACGTTGAGCGGCGCCTCGAAAGCTGGCTCTTCTTTGAAGGTATCCGATCCGCCGTAAGTGGCTGCTGAGGACGCGTACAGGAGCCGCGTTCCTTGGGCCTGTGCGGCGTGGAACAAGCGCTTGGAGGTCTCGAAGTTGTTTTCCATCATGTACTTGCCGTCAAGTTCCATGGTGTCGCTGCACGCGCCTTCGTGAAAAACGGCTTCCACATGGCCAAAATCACGTGCCGCAAAGTCCGCGTAAAAGCTGTCGGAGTCCACATAGTCAGCAATTTTCAGGTCTGCCAGGTTGCGGAATTTATCGCCTTGGGTCAGGTCGTCCACGGCGATGATGTCTTCAAAGCCACGCGCGTTAAGCCCAGCGATGATGCGGCTGCCAATAAAGCCGGCCGCGCCGGTGACCACGATGCGCGTCATGCAAACAACTCCTGGTAGGACACCGTGGCGGTGCCAAATTTACCAACCACAATGCCGCCGGCGCGATTGGCCCACGGCAGCGCCTCGCGCAGGCTTAATCCCGCTCCCACCAGCGCGGACATGGTGGCAATAACGGTGTCACCTGCACCTGTCACATCAAAGACCTCGCGCGCCTGGGCGCTTACATGCAGCTCCCCCTGGGCGTCAAAAAGTGTCATTCCTTCCTCGCTGCGGGTTAGCAGTACCGCGTCAAGCTGCAGCTCCTGGCGCAGGGCGTGGGCCTTCTTGCGTAGATCGTCTTCATCTTTCCAGGGGCCTATCACCTCTTGCATTTCAGTGCGGTTGGGGGTGATGGCGGTGGCGTTGCGGTAACGCGAATAGTCGCTGCCCTTGGGGTCGATCAAAATCGGTTTGCCGGCGGCGCGGGCCTGGGCAATCATGTCGCCCACATGGGCTAGGCCACCTTTGCCGTAGTCCGAAAAAAGTACGCAGTCGCACTGATGCAGCAACGCACTGAACGCGGTGGTTTGACTGGCCAGAATTTCACTTTTCGGGGTGTTCTCGAAGTCCAGGCGAATGAGCTGCTGCTGACGTCCGATGATGCGCAGTTTGACCGTGGTGTGTAGCTCCGGGTCGCGGCCGAAGTGGGTTTTGATGCCGGTTTTTTCCAGCAAGGCTTCAAGCTTGCGGCTGGCCTCGTCATCGCCGACCACCGTCAGCAAGGACGCCTGTGCGCCCAAAGCGCCGACGTTAAAGGCCACGTTGGCAGCGCCGCCGCCGCGCTCCTCTTCGCGGGTGATGCGCACCACCGGAACGGGGGCTTCGGGTGATATGCGTTCGACCGCGCCGTACCAATAGCGGTCGAGCATGACATCGCCCACAACGAGGACGTGACTGGCCGACAACACGTCGGCGGCAATGGGTTTGCTAACTATGGGTTTCATAACTCTTCCACCCGGCGAGCGGGGTAGCTGTCCCAGGCCTGGCAGCCCGGGCAGTGCCAAAAATGCTGCTGCGCCTCAAACCCACATGCGGCGCAGCGGTAGCGTTTGAGCGGCTTGACCGCATGGTCCAGCGCGCGCTGCACCTGAGGGTGAAATTGTTCGTGTTCGAGCTTTTCCCCCGCAATCCACTGCGCAGCGGCCACCAAAGACGGTTGGCGCTTCAGGTGGCGCACGTACCAGTCGCGCGCGCTGGTGTGGGCGCCGGCGGCCTCCAGGGCGACGATGGCGTCTAGCACGTCCAGCGAGGCGGTGTCCTCATAGGCAGCTTTGAGCGCATCCAGAGCGATGTCAGGGTTGGCGCACGCAAGGGCATAGGCTGCCAGGGGCGGGGCCATGAGCGCTACCGATCCTGGAGCTGCTTTCATGGCGGTGAGCAGGGTTTGGATGGCCTTTTTTGGCTCGCCCTGTGCGTTTTGGAGGTGCGCCAGATCGATGCGAGCGCGCGCAGTAGCGGGCGCAGTAGCGATGGCCTGCGACAACAGCGCGGAAGCCTCGGAAATGCGTTGCGCCGCTAGCAGCGCTTGCGCTTGCTCGCAGAGGTAGTGGGCCCGGCGAACAGCAAAACTTCCTTGGCCCGAGGCCTCTAGCTTGGCGGCAACGGCGGCGGCCAGTTCCCAGTCCCTGGAACGCTCGTAATTGGCCAGCAGGGCGATGCGCGCTTGTTCTTCAAAACGTGTGCCTTCGAGTAAAAGAAGTGCGCTTTCTGCGCGATCGAGCAAGCCGGCCTTTAAATAGTCCAGTGCCAGACCATGTTGCGCTCGCTGGCGGTCGTCTGCACTGATGTCGCCGCGAGAGAGCAGGTGCTGGTGTACCCGTACTGCGCGTTCATACTCGCCTCGGCGGCGGAACAAATTGCCCAGGGCGAAGTGCAACTCCGACGTGTCGGGGTCGTTTTGTACGGCTTCAATGAATGCGTCAATGGCCAGGTCTTGTTGCTCATTGAGCAGAAAATTCAGGCCCTTGAAGTAGGCTTTGGGCGCGTGGCGGTTTTCCAGACGGAGCTGGCGCAGGTCAAAGCGCGATGCCAGCCACCCCAGCACAAAGGCCAATGGCAGGCCCATCAATATCAGGCTGGCGTCAAAGTCCATTGGAGAGGGAGTTGCGGTTTGCATCGGCCAGCGCTACGTCCGGTGTGGTGGCAGCGGGCTGTTCCAAGCGGCGCCGTGCCTGCGCAGCAACCCGCCGCTGGCGCCACCAGCGCGGCACCATGCCCAGCACGCCGATCAATAAACCGGCAGAAAAAACAATCAATACCAGCAGCACCAAAGGCGCGGTCCATTGGTAGCCAAAGAAAAAATGCACCGTGACGTCACCTTGGTTGTTCAAGGCAAAGGCGAACAACGAAAAAAAAATGGCCGCTTTAAGCAACCACTTCAAAAGCCAAACGATGGAGGTCATATCATTCCTTGCTTGGGCGCGATTCTATTGGCTCCAGCGCGTTCAGCGCACTTTGTGCCCGGGCGTAGGCGTGCTGGTCTGCTGGTCCACAGCTTCGCGGAGCGCCTTGCCAGGCTTGAAATGGGGAACGCGGCGCTGGGGAATGGCCACGCTTTCGCCGCTGCGCGGGTTGCGGCCCATGCGGGGCGCGTGGTGGTTGACCGAAAAGCTGCCAAAGCCCCGGATCTCAATACGGTGACCGCGAACCATCGCCTCATTCATGGCGTCCAGAATGGCTTTTACGGCAAATTCTGCATCGTGGCGGGTCAATTGACTGAACCGGTTCGCCAGTTCCTCGACCAGGTCGGAGCGTGTCATGGGGGTGGTAAAAAAGTGAAAAAAAACGACCGGAGCAAGGCGTCCGGTCGTTCTTGGTTTTCAACGCCGCGGTTTAAGGCTTAGTTGTTGTCCAACTTGGCACGCAGCAAAGCGCCCAGGCTGGTGGTGCCAGCGTTTTCACGTGCAGAAGTCTGGCTCAGGGTCGCCATGGCTTCGTTTTGGTCAGCAGCGTCCTTGGCTTTGATGGACAACTGGATGTTGCGGGTCTTGCGATCCACGTTCACCACGACAGCGGTCACTTCGTCGCCTTCTTTGAGTATGCTGCGGGCATCTTCCACGCGGTCGCGGCTGATTTCCGAGGCGCGCAGGTAGCCGATGATGTCGTCACCCAGATCGATCTCAGCACCCCTGGCATCCACGGTCTTCACCTTGCCAGTAACAACCTGGCCCTTGTCATTGATCGACGTGAAGGTGGTGAACGGATCGGAGTCGAGCTGTTTGATACCCAAGCTGATGCGTTCGCGGTCCACGTCCACAGCCAAGACCAAAGCCTCGACTTCCTGGCCCTTTTTGAACTCACGCACGGCGGCTTCGCCGGTTTCGTTCCAGGACAGGTCGGACAGATGCACCAGACCGTCGATGCCAGCGGCCAAGCCCACGAACACGCCAAAGTCGGTGATCGACTTGATGGGGCCCTTGACGCGGTCACCGCGCTTGGTGTTTTGTGCAAACTCTTGCCAAGGATTGGCCTTGCATTGCTTCATACCCAAGGAGATGCGGCGCTTGTCTTCGTCGATTTCCAGAACCATGACTTCGACTTCGTCGCCCAAAGACACGAGTTTGGAAGGTGCAATGTTCTTGTTGGTCCAGTCCATCTCACTCACGTGGACCAGGCCTTC
>CAMDKE010000261.1 GCA_945901215.1 Comamonas sp. lk | reverse complement strand
ACCACGGTGTCATACAAGCCGTAATGCGTCGGTCCGTCGTGGCTCGCAAGCCCGGTGTATCGAAGTGACGCGTCCTCATACCGCCGAAAAGCAAACACCGCTTGGTTCAAGCGAATTGGCGATGGCGTCGAGCTGGCGGTGCGAAGTGGGGTGCAAGCGTGCCTCAGTGGCTAGCGTTTATTGGGGTCAGATTCCAATAAGGCCGCGCAGCGCCCGCAGGGATGCCCGAAGGGCAGGTCTTTTTGGACTCTGACCCCAATAAGCGCGGGTTTAAGGAAGCGCTGAGGCAAGGCAGTCTTCGTCGTCCCCGGTTTTTTGGGGTCAGAGTCCAAAATCCACCGCCCTTTGGGCGTCCCTGGCGGGTGCTTCGCATGGATATTGGAATCTGACCCCAAAAAACCTGCATCGCCTTGCACCGCAGAAAAGCCACGCCACCGGAGCGAATCGCTTACCCCGCCAGCGTAAACAACGGAATATCGTGCTTGGCCCCCAGCGCATCAAGCTGTGCACGAGTTTTACCCGCGAAAAATGCGGCCACGGCTGCGTGTGTTGCCGGTGAAAACAGGGAGCGCATGCCCGAGTCTTCGACCCCCGCCTGCTGGCACAGCGATTTGGAAAAATGCGGCTCGAGCGCGGCCACAGCCACGCGGCCGTTTTTGCAGGCGTAGACGCGGTAACCCGCATGGCCACCGCCCACGGCGCCGCCGGGTAGGGTTAGGCCCCAGGTGCGCGGCAGGGCCAGGTAGTGGGCCGCTTCAGACAATGCCACTGGCAAGTGCACGCCTTTACCGCTTGTGAGCTGCGCCAGACGGGCCTGCAACACCGCCTCACTGGCCATGAGGGAACCACCCATATCAGCGTACAGGGTGGGCGGCAGGTCAAGGCCTTGTACCAGGCCAGCTTCTGCCAGGTAAGTTAGGTCATGACCCGGTTCTTCGGCGCGCTCGGCGGGGGCGCCCACGATTTCAACCATTGACAGCGCCGGGTAAACGCGCCGCAGTGTGGCCCAGTCGATGCCGAGCTTTTGCAATGCCGAGGGGCGAAACGAGGTGATCAGCACGTCTGCCTTGGCCAATGCGCGGTGCAAGGTTTTTTGTCCTGCAGCAGTTTTGAGGTCTGCGCTGAGAGTTTTGATGCCTTGGTGCAAGGTGGCGTAGGCCTTGGGGTTGTACAGGCCCATGGGGTCGCCTGAGCTGCCGGCGGGCGCGGTTGCCGGGGCTGGCGGCTCCAATTTGAGGCAGGTCGCACCCATGGCTTGCAGGCGCATGAGGGCCGCCGGGCCGGGTAAATTCAGCGCCAGGCTGACGATGCGCACGCCTTTGAGGGCGCGCAGGGGTTTGGTTTTGGGCGTGTTGGAAACGTTCATGGTGGCGGCAATTCATCCAGGGGCAGGGCACTTACAGCCCGAAGTGGGTGGATGATAGGGGCAATAATCGGCGCTTCTTAGGGCGGCGCATGCTGGCCTTGTTGACTGACTCTTTCTGACCCTTTGCCAGGTTGCCGTTTTGAAACTTGAATCTTCCAACGCCGAGCTATTTCCGGACTTGCCGACGCCTCCCCTACCACCGAAGGCGCGCGCGCCGCAAAAGGGTAGGTCATTAGCCGCCAAGACCGGAGCAAGTACGCCCTTCCCCGCGCCCACCTCTCCAATCTCAGACATGGAGGTCCGTGCACAAGCCCTCGAAGCCCACCCGGACTACCGCGTGCTGCGCCGCTTGCAGCCGCGCCTGCTGTGGCCCCCGGCCCAAGGCCAGGACGTGGTGCGCGTGGTGGTGCTCGACACCGAAACCACCGGGCTAGACCACGCCAAAGACAAAATCATCGAGCTGGCCGTGTTGCGGGTGGATGTGGACCGAGCCACGGGCCTACCCGTGGGGCCGGTGCAGGTCTATGACGAGCTGGAAGACCCGGGCATGCCCATTCCCAAAGAGGCGATGGCGATCACCGGCATCACCGACGCCGACGTGGCGGGCAAGCGTCTGGACGACGCGCGCATTGCCGCCTTGATGGACGGCGTGGACGTCGTGATTGCCCACAACGCTGGCTTCGACCGCCCGTTTTGCGAAGCGCGCTTGCCCCTGTTTCGCAACGTCGCCTGGGCCTGCTCGTTTGCCGACCTGGACTGGAGGGCGCAGGGCCGAAGCTCCAGCAAGCTCGAAGCCTTGGCCCAAGGCCTGGGCCTGTTTTACGACGCCCACCGGGCCGAGATGGACTGCCACGCCCTACTCGCTGTGCTGGCCGCTCCTTTGCCCACGACGCCCGAGACGACGGCCATGGCCAGCCTGCTGGCCGGTGCGCGAATTCCGTTTATCCGGTTGCAAGCCACGGGCGCGCCCTTTGATGCCAAAGACCTGCTCAAGGCCCGCGCCTACCGCTGGAACGCCGAGCTGCGCGTCTGGCACACCCGACTGGGTGACGAAGCCGCGCTGGAGGCCGAATGCGCATGGCTCAAGGCCAATGTCTACGGCCAGCGCAGTGCCAGCGTTGTGGTGGAAAAAGTGGACTCCCTGGCCAAATACGCTGCGCGCAAGGGTGTCCTCGCACCACGGCCGCTGTAAGGGGAAAAAATGCAGTTTCAGTTGTTGGGTGTGCAAGCCGCCAAGGTGCGCCGGGTGATGATTAACGACCGCCTGGTGCCATCAGCCATGCACAAGACAGCAGTGGCCGGGCCGGTGCGCGTGGGCGCGCTGGGGCTCGAAGTGGACGAACAGGCCGACTTGTCGGTGCACGGCGGGCTGGAAAAAGCCGTTTACGCCTACCCGCATGAGCACTACGCCTACTGGCGCCAGGCTAGACAAGACGCTGGCTTGGGAGGCATAGACGACTCACTCTTAGCCGGCGCCCTAGGCGAAAACCTGACCCTGCAAGGCCTGTCGGAAGCCGATGTGTGGGTGGGGGATACCTTGGAATTTGCCAACTGCGCCCTGCGCGTGACCCAGCCGCGCGAACCCTGCTTCAAATTCAACGCGTCCATGGGTTTTAACCAGGCGTCCAAGCACATGGCACAGACCGGGTTTTGCGGCTTCTATTTGGCAGTGGACCAGCCCGGAACCGTGCAAGCGGGTGAATGGGGTACGCTGGTGCATGGGCCCCGGCGGGCGAGCATTCCCGAGCGTTTTCAGGCCAAGATGTTCAAGCATTTGCGCTGAGTGAGCTCCTTCAGAGTGGTCCAGCCGCCGGTGACCTAAGGTTTTTTGCAAAATTTTCTTGGCGCGAAATTTTTGTATATACAATAATTTAGTGCGCTACGAATTCGACCCCAGCAAAGACCAAAGCAACCTGACAAAGCACGGCTTGTCTATGTCTTGTGCGCAGGACTTTGAATGGGACACCGCCATGGTTAGCGAGGACACGCGCAAGCTTTACGCTGAAACAAGGTTTCAAGCCACCGGTTACATCGGCTGCCGTTTGTGCGTCATGATTTATTGCCAACACGCGGGCAGCATTCGTGTCATCAGCCTGCGCAAGGCCAACCGCCGAGAGGAAAAACGATATGCCCAGGCTTAAAACGGGGCACATAAGCCCAAGCACCGACGAGGACGCAGCCATTAATGCAGCCATCGCCGCTGACTCAGAAAACCCGGAGTGGACGGCCGAAGACTTTGCCCGCGCGCGCCCGGCCAGTGAAGTGCTACCGCCCGAACTGTATGCAGCACTGATTGCCAAACGCCCACGCGGGCGACCCAAGACGGATGACGCCAAGGTATTCACCGGCATCCGGCTTGACGCAGATCTGCTTGAAGCGTTTAAAGCCACCGGCAAGGGCTGGCAAACTCGTGTGAATGCAGCCCTTCGCCAATTCATTACCGAGCACCCGCTCGATCGTTAAGCCAGCAGCCGCCTCAAGCCGCTACATTGCACTCCCGCCGCAGCAGCGCCAGGGCGTCGTGCAGGGCGTAATCGGCGTCGCTGCGCAGGGTGGGCAGGGCTTCTTCCAGGAAGGATTGCCACATACCCACATAGTCGGCCTGAAACTGCGCCGGGGCGTGGTTTTGCACAAAGGCCACGGCGGCGTCAGCTTGTAGGCCGGACTTGCGGATTTTGCGTACCAGGGCGCTGGCGGCTTTCTCGGTGAGCAGCGTCTTGGGTGCGCTGCCTGCGGCCACGCACAGCAGCAGCGTGAGCAGCGAGCCTTCGTCTTCATGGCCGCCGGTGGTTTTGGCCCA
>CAMDKE010000260.1 GCA_945901215.1 Comamonas sp. lk | reverse complement strand
CCGGCATTTGCGGTGTTGATTGGCGGTGCCTTGGTGTTGGGCGGTATTGCGATGACTGCATTTGCCTCGCCTGCACCACGGCCTCAACCGGTGGTATCCGAAAGCTGACATGGTGGTGGACTACACTGATTGCCATTGGGAAATGGCGATAGTCTTGGGAAGTGCCGGGGCCCCGCAGGGGTTTGGCTTGAGGTGGTGCCCAGGAAGGGACTCGAACCCCCACGAAGTTACTCGCTAGTACCTGAAACTAGTGCGTCTACCAATTCCGCCACCTGGGCATTTCAGGAAAGAGAGCAATTGTATCAAACAAGTTAGTCAAACCAGCGGATTGCTGGACGAAGTTGAAGGTGTTGTACAGGGTCACCGCGACGGACATGGTTTTGTATCCCGAGACGATGGAGCACCTGACATATATTTGCCGCCCAACGAGATGCGTGCCGTGCTGCACAAAGACCGGGTCAAAGCGCGCATCGTGCGCAGCGACCGCAAAGGGCGGCCCGAGGGCCGCGTCGTTGAAATTTTGGAGCGTTCGCAGCAGCCCATTATTGGTCGCCTGCTGCAAGAAAGCGGTGTGTGGCTGGTCGCCCCCGAGGACAAACGCTACGGACAAGACATCTTGATCCCGCGCGGCGCAACCGGCAATGCCAAAACCGGCCAGGTGGTGGTGGTCGAATTGGTGGAGCCGCCGGCTTTATTTGGCCAACCGGTGGGCCGGGTCAAAGAAGTTCTGGGCGAGGTGGACGACCCCGGTATGGAAATTGAAATCGCGGTTCGCAAATACAGCGTGCCCTACGAATTTTCAGTTGCCTGTTCAGCCTTGTCCAAAACCCTGCCCGACGCCGTGCGGCCCCAAGACCACGCCCACCGGGTCGATCTGACCGACATCCCGCTGGTCACGATTGACGGCGAAGATGCACGCGACTTTGACGATGCGGTGTATTGCGAGCCCGCCACCCAAGGGCGCGGCAAATCGGCCGTCAAGGGCTGGCGCTTGCTGGTAGCCATTGCTGACGTGAGTCACTATGTGGAAAACGGCTCGGCCATTGACATTGATGCGTATGACCGCGCTACGAGCGTGTACTTTCCGCGCCGTGTTATTCCCATGCTGCCGGAGAAGCTCTCCAACGGCTTGTGTTCCCTCAAACCCGAAGTGGAACGCCTGTGCATGGTGTGTGACATGTTTGTCACCCAAGAGGGTGAGGTCACCGCGTACCAGTTTTTCCCGGCGGTGATGTGGAGCCACGCCCGTTTTACCTACACCGAGGTGGCAGCCATCTTGGGCAATACGCGCGGGCCAGAGGCACAAAAGCGCAAAGCTCTGGTGGGAGATTTGCTCAACCTGCATGGGGTCTACGAGTCGCTGCTCAAGTCGCGCCAGCGCCGTGGTGCGGTGGACTTTGAGACCACTGAGACGCAAATCGTCTGCGACGAGACTGGCCGCATCGAGAAGATCGTGCCGCGCACCCGCAACGTAGCGCATAAGCTGATTGAAGAGGCCATGTTGGCGGCCAACGTCTGCAGTGCGGACTTCATTGCGCAAAGCAAGCACGCCGGCCTGTTTCGGGTGCACGAGGGCCCCACGGCCGAGAAGGTCGAGGCCTTGCGCGCTTACCTCAAAGCCATGGGCATTGGCATGTCCGTCAGTGACACGCCCAAGCCGGGCGAGTTTCAAATGATTGCCGCAGCCACCAAAGACCGGCCCGACGCTGCGCAAATCCACTCCATGCTGCTGCGTTCCATGCAGCAGGCGATTTACACGCCTGGAAACAACGGCCACTTTGGCCTGGCCTTTGACGCGTACACGCACTTCACCAGCCCGATCCGGCGCTACCCCGATTTACTGGTGCACCGGGTGATCAAGGCGGTGCTGGCGAACGCCAAATACCAGTTGCCGGTGTTGCCCATGCCGGGCGAGGCGCACGCCAAGCTGGCGCGCCGCCTGGAAAAGGGCAAGGCTGCCAAGGCCCAAGAGCCGGGCGCCAAGCCCAAAAAGCCCAGCGCAGAAAACCTGGCATGGGAGGCTGCCGGCCTGCATTGCAGCGCCAACGAGCGGCGCGCCGATGAGGCCAGCCGCGACGTAGAAGCCTGGCTCAAGTGCAAGTACATGTACGAGCACTTGGGCGAGGAATACAGCGGCGTGGTTACCTCGGCCACCTCGTTTGGCCTGTTTGTGACGCTCGACGCCATGTACGTCGAGGGCCTGGTGCACATCACCGAGCTGGGCGGCGAATACTTCCGCTTTGACGAAGTGCGCCAAGAACTGCGCGGCGAGCGCACCGGCATGCGCTACGCCATCGGCACCCGGGTGGACATCCAGGTCAGCCGCGTGGACCTGGACGGCCGCAAGATCGACTTTCGCCTGGTGCAAAACGGCCAGCCGCTCACGTCCAAGACCTTGCTTGACAAGGGTTCGGACCTTGAGCGCGGTTCGCGTGACCGTGGCAGCCGCGAGCAGGCACCTTCTCGTGGCAAAGCGGGCAAGGGCGCCAGCGCCAAGGCCCCCGCAGCAGAGAAAAAGGCTTCAGCCAAAAGCAAGACGCCGCGCAAGCGGCGTTAAGCAGGCCTTAAACCGCTCGCAACAAAAACACGCTTGCGTTACGTCCCACTGGCGCGGGCGGGTTAACAGCTTGAGGTACAGGTTCTCTTCAGCGGGGGAAAGCGGGTACGGGAAAAGCAAAACGGTGTTAATTTTTAATATCATATTGAAAATTACTATCCCTCCCTTCTCCTTCGCCCTCCATGCATCACTATTCTCCGGAAGCCCCGGCTCGCCTGCACCACCTCGATGCGCTGCGAGCTGGGGCGATGCTGCTAGGCATCGTTTTGCACGCGGTGCTTGCGTATGCCGGCATTCCCTGGGTGCCGCAAGATCCCGTTTCCTCCGATCTTTTGGGCCTGGCCTTCGCCGCGATCCATGGGTTTCGCATGCCGCTTTTCTTTCTTCTGAGTGGCTATTTCACCGGTTTGCTTTGGGAGCGCCGTGGCATGCGCGCCCTGTTGCGGCACCGCGCCGCGCGCATCGCCCTGCCGCTGGGCCTGGGTTTGTTCACGGTCTTGCCGCTGCATTGGGCTGCGATGTGGTGGGCCTCCAGCGGTGATGCGCCGCGCTGGCTTTTGGCGCAGGCGCAGGCCATGGGTCCAGTCGAGGGGATGATGGTGTTTCCGTTTTTCGGTCACCTCTGGTTTCTGTGGTTTCTTTGCTGGCTGACCCTTGCCTTCGCGTTGCTCGCTCCCCTGGTGGAGTGGTGCACTTTGCGTTTGCACTCAGGCCGTCCTGCCAAGCGGCGCGACCTGCTGCTTGCAACGCCACTCGCGCTACTGTGGCTTGTGCCGCTGACTGCGCTTACGTCGATCCCAATGTACGGTTTTGGCACGCAGTCGGGATTCGGACCAGAGACTTCGGCAGGCATTTTTCCGATGCCGCATGTGCTCGGCTATTTTGCGGTGTTCTTTGGGTTTGGCGCACTTGCTGCAGCGATGCCGCAGGCGATGCACGGGCTGGGCCGAGGCTGGTGGCTGACACTGCCAGCGGCCTGTCTCATCTTCCCCTTTGCGCTGGGCTTTAGCGTGCAGGCGACCGAACTCGCGTTACTGGTTCCGAACCCGGCGACTCGGCGTATTGCATCACTGGTCGGGCAATCTGCCTATGCGTGGCTGGCCTCAATGGGGGCCATCGGCCTTTGTGGCGCACTGATCAAGCGTGAGAGACCAAACGTTCGCTGGATGGCTGACGCCTCGTACTGGATGTACCTGGCGCACCTGCCGGTCGTCATCGCGCTACAGACCCTGCTGCTTCCTGTCGCCTTGGGGCCGCTTGCAAAGTCCGCCGCCGTGCTTACTGCCACCACCGCCGTTTTGCTGATGGCTTACCGCTTGGTTGTGCGAGACAGCTGGGTGGGGCGCTTGCTCAACGGTCCGAAGTAAAGGTCCTTGCGCCGATTTTTCAGCGCGTCGTTGCGTTTTCATCGACCGCGTCAAGCCGGTCCAGCACCGCCAATGCGAGTTGCACATCGCCCGTCGTTGCCATGGCGCGGAAGTGGTTTTCTGTGTCCCAGGCAGAGAGGGCGTGGGCGCTGAGTTGCTCGACCAGCTTGTTCATGCTCAGGCCCCGGCTCTGCGCTAGGGACTTCAGACGCTGCGCCGTGTCGTCGGGCAACCGTATGGTTAAGG
>CAMDKE010000259.1 GCA_945901215.1 Comamonas sp. lk | reverse complement strand
GCTGCATGGCGGCATTGGAGTAACCAACGAGTACATCGTCAGCCACTACTTCAAAAAGCTCACCCAGATGGAAATGACTTTTGGCGACAGCCTGCACCATCTTGGCGAGGTGTCTGCGAGTATGGGGGACAAGGCGGGGGTGTTTGCCTAAATTCAATAGTTTGACCCTGCCCTTGGCAAGGGTCGGCCTTGTTGTTGCTGCACTCCAGCCGTTGAGAGGGAAAAATCGGCTCCACGCCGTGATGTGACTCAGTCCATCCTATATCGCTCGATCCATCTTCCCGACACCCGCTGTATCAAATGCCAGAGCAAGGGGGGGGCAATTTGTCCCCCCTTGGGTATCCAAGCTCAAATCGGGGTCGCGCCTGCGCATCTTCTTCCAGTAGTCCGACGGGTTGGCGGCATCCGTCAGCGCGGCGACTATGTCGGTGATCACGAACCACCATTCATCGTTGTGCAGCGTGCGGCGGATTTCGCGGCTTTGGAAAAGCGCTACACGCGCCTCGGGGCTGTTGTCGGGTTTACTCACTTTGAATTCCCCGATGCCGCCGCCAGTCCTTCAAGATCGTCATCAAAGTCAAAAAGACTGGTAGCCCCCGTTGGGCTTGCAGCAGCGGCGCTCTTTTTGGTAGCGCTTGCCGCCTTCTTCTGCGCCTTGATCTGCTCTTTTTGCACCATCTGCTCGGCGGCCAGCGTGGCGGCGTCGGGTGGCGGGTGGTTTTGACTAAATGCTCCGGGCCAGCCGCCGTTCGCTTCAATCGCCACGTCCACCTGTACCATCAGCTTCTGCGTCGCCTGCAGCGCCGCGTAGACGCACAGCCAGTGGGTGATGTCGTCCTGGCTCAGGCTGCGGCCCGCCTTGCGCCGGTCGTCCAGCCACTTGTGCAGCACCTGGTAGCCGCCAATGGTGTGCTGCCAGATGGACTGGTGCACGTTGGCAAAACCGCTGGTGGCATTGATGAACACCTTGCCCACCTTGTCGTCAGTACCCTGCAAATCTGCCAGCTCGCGCGACTTCTCGGCTACCTTTGCAAGTGAAAAATCAGTGCCAAACCAGGCTGTAGCCCCTGTCTTTGTTGAGTTGTTAGATTCAATTTTTATAGCGTTTGGATGTTCCAGCAGATGCCAGGCCACCAGCTCGGCACCCAGCTTGGCAAGCGCATCGAACACCTTGCGGCTGCCGGGGATGGGGATGCGCGGGAAGTCGGTGCGCAAAAAAGCCGCGTAGCGCTGGCGGTAGGCCGGGCTGTGCAGCACGGCGTAGAGGTAGTGGAAGATTTTCTCGGCGTGCAGCGCGGCGGTGGGGTCCTCGGGACGGTAGTCTGTGGGGGCTAGGTTGAGGGCGGCCAGTAGGGCAACCGCAAAAGACGGGGACAAGTTCGCCAACTGTTTTTTTTCTTGATACCGCCACAGCGGAAAAAGGTAATTGATTTCCTTGGTTTTATTGGAAATGGTGCAACTCTCAATAGGTAGCCGCGTTGAACCGACCAGCGACCATTCCTCATCTATTTGGGACATTTGCCGGCAGCAAACGATCCCGAAATTTGGGCCAACCAACATATGACGCATTACTTCAGGACGCGGGCGAACCATGAATCCGCTGGCCTTGCCCGTGTAATAGCTGTACCGTACATCAAACGGGCGATACAAAATGGGTTGCAAAAGGTTCTTGTTTGGGCCACTGTCGTTCACGTCCTTTTGCGCGAGCGCTACTTGCCAGTCTTGCGCATCAACACCCAACGCATAAACCTGCCGAGCATCCTCAGCGGCCCGCTGTGCGAAGTCGCGTACTGTGTCCCAAGCCAGCTTTTCTGTGAACTGGATGCACAACGCATCGCGGGCGGTGACGATGCCCACGGAGTTCACCGGCGCAATGGTGGGCAGTGGCCAGCCACATTCGTACTCAGCCACACCCGCGCTGTCGCTGCGCACCAGTTGCAGGCGTTCGCCCGAGGGAGCAAAGGGCGCGAGCAGTTGCAAACCCTTGGCCATCAAGGTTTCGTATTTGGCTTGGCGCGGCCCGACCAGATCAGCGTGCGCCACACGCTGCGCCAAGCCGGGCAGCACGTTGCCCACAGCAATCGCCACACCCTCGGTGATCTCAAATACGTTCTCATCGCCGCCTGCGGTTTCACCGCGCTTGGAGTTGCCGTGCAAATCCACAATTCGCAGGTGCGGCAATGTGTGCATCAAGCTCTGGCGCACGCCGCGAAACGTGGGGCTTTCCAGATAAGAGTTGCTGGTGATGTAGCCCAGCACGCCGGTGCCCAGCGTGGCCAACCGGGACTGTGCCAAGCGAATGAACTTGACGTAATCGTTGTTCACCCACTTAGGGTTGCGCTCACCCAGATCGGCATCGTTAAAGCGAAAGAAACTGTCAGCACTGTCGGGCAAGCGGGTACGCATGAGCTTAGTAATCCAGTCGCCCTGATTGCCCGAGTCTCCCGAATACGGCGGGTTGCCCACAACCACCGTAGCCGCCAATTGCTCCTTCACCCGGTTCGCTGCAGCCGCCTCGTGCGCCAGCATGGGTGCCTCAAACGCCAACTCGGGGTTGATGGCATGCGCAGGCTCCAGCGCATTGGTCAGAAACACGTTCACACGCGGCCCGCCGTCAGGAAAGGTGTAGCCAGTTTCAAACAGCTTCAGGCCAATCTTCATGTGCGCAATGGCATAAGGTGCCATCATCAGCTCAAAGGCGTACAGGCGCGGCAACAGGTGCTGCTGCACGTAGTCCACCCACAGCGGCTGCCATTGCGCCTTGGTCACCTTGCCTTGTTTGGCCCACTTGGCCCGCATGTGGGCGTGGACTTGGGTGATGACTTCCACAATAAAGGTGCCGGTGCCAGTGGCCGGGTCTAGCACCTGCACAAAGGGTGTGGCGGCGGTGCAGAACTTCGGGCATTTCAGCTCGGGCTTGAGCGCCATCATCTCGCCCCAGGTGATGGTGCTGGCCAGGCCGTCTTCAATGTCAAATTCAGTTTTCAGAATCTCGTCCACGCTGCGTACGATGAACTGCACCACGGGAGAAGGTGTGTAGAACACGCCGCGCTTGGCGCGCATGGCTTTGTCGTAGGCTTTGAGGAAATCTTCGTAAAAGTGAATCACCGGGTCGTCGCCCGGCTTGCTGGCGTTGAAGCTGCGCAACACCGCGTCCATGGGCACGTCGCGCAGCACGCTGACTACTTCATTGATGCCCAGCTCGTCAAAGTCCACCCGCTTGGCGCTGCTGCGGGCGCGGCCTGCGGCACTCAAAAAACTGCCCAGCAGTTCTTTCAAAAAAGGGTTGGTGCTGGGCACCATGTCGGCTAGGTTGTCTGCCACCAGAGCGCCGCTGCTGCGGCTGGCGCGGGCGGTGAACAGGCCGTAGGTGATGGTCTGCGCGAACATGTCGGCAAAGGCGTCTTCAGACAAATCGGCAATCAAATTGTCTTTGAAGGCCTTGTGCATTTGGTGCAGGTGGCCGCTGGCACTTTCCAGCGTCAGCACGGTGTTGACGCGCCTGCGGATGCGCTTGGCCAGCTCTGCCAGGGCCAGGGCCAGGGTTTTACTGTCATTGATAACCTGGTCATAGCGCAGCGAGAAGGCGCTGGACCATTGAGTGCGCCATTTGGCCAGGTCGTCTGCCGTACGGGTGTTGGCGGGCCAGCGCAGTTTGTCGCGCAGGGTTTGGGCCACATAGCCCAACTGCATGGGGGTGTCGTCATCGTCCCATCCGAGCACGCGCAAAGTGGGCAGGTCGCCTTGGCTGGACTCGTCGGTGAAATGGGCCAGCGCAATTTCACGGGCGCTGCCCTCGCCAAAGCTGGAGACAAACAGCAGGTCGTGCGCGGCCCAGGTCTGATGGCCACCACCCGTGGCGCGGCCTTTGGGCACCAAGCCGTTGAGCACGCGGCGCAGCGCGGTAATGGGCAGTCGGCCTTTGTTGAGCTCCACAAAGAATATGCCCCAAGGCTGGCCGCTGACCAGCGGGCGCAACTGCTTGATGGACTTGACCTTGACGACGTGTTCGGCCTTGAGGTTGATTTCTTCGGGTTGCCAGTCAAAGAGGTTGACCTCCCAATCATCCACGTCAACCGGCCAACCCAGTTCTTCGTGCAGGTACTGCATCAACTGGTCCATGGTGTGGACTTGGCGTAGTTTGTCGGCTATGGGGTCAAGTGCGGTGTGCT
>CAMDKE010000258.1 GCA_945901215.1 Comamonas sp. lk | reverse complement strand
ACGCGCCTTCTTCCTTGAGCTGGCGGTGCAGGGTGCGGGCCGACAGGTTGAGCCAGTGCGCCAGGTCGTCGGCGTTGCGGCAGTGTTCGGGGTGCTGGGCCAGGGTTTGGCGCACTTTTTCGACCAGTAGGCGGTCGCGGCGGTAGGGGCGCACCGTGAGCAGCAGGGCGCGCTGCAGCATGTGTTGCAGTGCTGCTTCGTCGCGGCGCACCGGCAGCGCCAGGTAGCGCGCGTCAAACAGCAGGCGGTGGGTGGGGGCGCCGAAGCGGGTGGGGCCGTCAAACAGCACCTGGTAGCTGGCCTGGTGCGCGGGGGCGGCAAAGCGCAGCTCGGTGCCTTGCAGCGGAATGCGCGAATCGGTCAGCCAGCAGGCCACGCCCAGGGCGTTGCGCAGTACGGACACCACACAAAACTCCTGCAACGCGCCCAGGCCGCGCACCTCGGTCAGTTGCAGTGACGCCAGCCCATCCTTCTCTGTGAGGGTGAGCGCAATGTCGTCGGTGAGCAGGCCGTGGTGGCGGCACCAGCGCTGCAGCGCCACCCGCAGCGTCGGCGCGGTGAGCGACGCGCGCACCAGCATGCCGTAGCTGCCCCAGGGCAGGCGGCGGTTGAACCAGCCCAGGCCCTCGTCGTCAAGTTCTTGCATGGCCAGCGCCGACACCCATTCCATTTGCATGGCGGTAATTCGGGCCTGCGGCTGGGTCAAGAGTTGCGGCTCGATTTGTGCCTTGGCCAGCGTGGCGCTGGCGTCCAGGCCGCGCTGCGCATAGGCCGCCACAATGGCCTGCACAAAAGCGATGGGCGTGGCGGCCTGGCCCTGTGCAGGCGCTGCTGCGTAGGGCAGGGTTGCGGTGCTTGGGCGGGATAGTGCAGGCATGGATGGCCCGCATTGTGGCGCACAAGCTGGCACGATTTGCAACCTTTGTGGCGCAAGTACGAATCAGGGCGCGCCTATGCTGGCGCGAATCTGAACCAAAGGTGCGCCCATGTCCGTTTTGCAAAGCCAGCTCAACCCCCGCTCCGCCGACTTCCAGGCCAATGCCGCTGCCATGCGCGCCTTGGTGGATGACTTGCGCCTGCACCTAGAAAAAGTGGCCCTGGGCGGCGGCGAAACAGCGCGAGCCCGGCACACGGCGCGCGGCAAACTGCTGCCGCGCGAACGGGTGCATATGTTGCTCGACCCCGGCACGCCCTTCCTGGAACTCGCGCCCCTGGCCGCGCTCAATTTGTACGGCAATGACGCCCCAGGCGCCGGTCTGATTGCCGGCATTGGCCGGGTCAGCGGCGTGGACTGCATGATTGTGTGCAACGACGCCACCGTCAAAGGCGGCACCTATTACCCCATGACGGTCAAAAAACACCTGCGCGCGCAAGAGGTGGCGCAGCAGAACAACCTGACCTGCATCTACCTGGTCGATTCCGGCGGCGCCAATTTGCCCAACCAAGACGAAGTGTTCCCCGACCGCGACCACTTTGGCCGCATCTTTTACAACCAGGCCAATATGAGTGCGCAAGGCATTGCGCAAATCGCGGTGGTCATGGGCAGTTGCACCGCAGGCGGCGCCTACGTGCCGGCCATGAGCGACGAGACCATCATCGTCAAAAACCAGGGCACCATCTTTTTGGGTGGCCCCCCGCTGGTCAAGGCCGCCACGGGCGAAGTGGTGAGCGCCGAAGACTTGGGCGGCGGCGACGTGCACACGCGCCTCTCAGGCGTGGCCGACCACCTGGCGCAAAACGACTTGCACGCGCTGGCGCTGGCGCGTGAAGCCGTGGCGCACCTGAACCACCACAAGGCCGCGCCCGAAGCGGCCACCGCGCCCACGCCGCCGCAGTTTGCGGCTGAGGAGTTGTACGGCGTGATTCCCACCGACACGCGCAAGCCTTTTGACGTGCGCGAGATCATCGCCCGCATCGTGGACGGCAGCGAGTTTCATGAGTTCAAACCGCGCTTTGGCGCCACGCTGGTCTGCGGCTTTGCGCACATCGAGGGCATGGCCGTGGGCATCATCGCCAACAACGGCATTTTGTTCAGCGAGTCGGCCCTCAAGGGCGCGCACTTTATCGAGCTGTGCTGCCAGCGCAAGATCGCCTTGGTGTTTTTGCAAAACATCACCGGTTTCATGGTCGGGCGCAAGTACGAGAACGAAGGCATTGCCCGCAACGGCGCCAAGATGGTCACGGCCGTGGCCTGCGCGGCGGTGCCCAAATTCACCATCATCATTGGCGGCAGCTTTGGCGCGGGCAATTACGGCATGTGCGGGCGCGCCTACAGCCCGCGCTTTTTGTGGATGTGGCCCAACGCGCGCATCAGCGTCATGGGCGGCGAGCAGGCCGCCAGCGTCTTGGCCACCGTCAAGCGCGACGGCCTGGAGGCCAAGGGCGGCAGCTGGAGCGCGGACGAAGAAGCCGCGTTCAAAGCCCCCATCAAAGCCCAGTACGAAACCCAGGGCCACCCCTATTTCGCCACCGCCCGCCTGTGGGACGACGGCATCATCGACCCGGCAGACACCCGCCGCGTGCTGGCCCTGGGCCTAAGCGCCGCGCTGAACGCGCCGGTGGCAGAGACGAAGTTCGGCATTTTCCGGATGTAGGACGGGGCACACTGTGAAAGTCTTTTTTGCTTGTTGTCTGGCGCTGCACCTGTGCGGCGGCGTGTGGGCGCAAGACGAAAAACCCGGCGCTGCTCCTGTAATTCTGGCCAAAGACCTGCAGGAGGAGGTGCTGCGAACCCAGGCCACGGTCAAAGACATGTATGGCCGACAAGAGACCATGGCACTGCCTATTACCGTGTACCGCCCGCCGGGTGACGGGCCATTTCCTTTGGTGGTGTTTAACCATGGCAGGGCGGTAGAAGCAAAACGTGCCAGCCAAGGGCGTTACCGGCCCGAGACCGCGGCTCGCTATTTGGTTGCCAAAGGTTTTGTGGTGCTGGTGCCCAACCGCATCGGCTATTGGGAAACCTATGGCAGTTTCGACCCGGAATACAGCGGCTGCAAAAGCATCGAGCCCATGTCTGTTGCGGCCTCGGACCAGGTCTTGGCCACGGTCGAATTTGCCAAAACCCTGCCTTATGTGGACGCCAACCGCTGGGTGGTGGCGGGCCAATCGGTTGGTGGCCTGACCACGGTGGCCACGGTGGGTCGTGCGCCAGCGGGCTTGCTGGGCGGCATCAACTTTTCGGGCGGCACCGGGGGTAATCCAGATGTTAATCCTGAGCGACCCTGCAACCCTGGCGCCACCACGCGCTATTGGGGCGGGATTGCCAAGAACGCCAAGGTGCCCATGCTCTGGCTGTATTGGGCCAATGACAGATACTGGGGCCCAGATATTCCCAAAACCTGGCACCGCGCCTGGGTCGATGGCGGTGGGCGTGCCAGCCTGGCAGCGTTTGGTCCGTCAGGCGAGAACGGCCACTCGGGCCTATCCGAAGACATGGACCATTGGTTGCCGGTGGTGGACGAATTTCTTGGACAACTGGGCTTCGACCGGCCCGCCATCGTCAAGGCGCCGCTACCTAGCGCGTTTGCCGCTATTGACGCCACCGCTGCCGTGCCAGTGGGCGCATCCGGCAAAGCCGCCTACGCCAAATTTTTGGAAATGGCCTTGCCCCGTGCCTTTGCCGTGAGTAGCAAAGGTGGTTTTGGACTGGCCCGCGGCGACTATGCCGCAGGCCGTGCCTTGGGCAACTGCCAGCGCAATGGCAACCCCTGTACCTTGTACGCCGTAGACGCCGACGTGGTCTGGAAGCCGCAATGAAAACTTGTGCACAGCACATGTAATGTGTATGATTTTTATTTTTTATACACAAATAGGGGGATCTCATGCGCACCAATATCGTGATTGACGACAAGCTCATGGCCGCCGCCATGGCGGCCGGCGGCTTCAAGACCAAGCGCGAGGCGGTGGAAGAGGGCTTGCGCATGATCAAACGCCGCAAGGCCTATGACGCATTGTTGTCCGCCTATGGCACGCTGCATTGGGACGACTCGGACGAAGGCTGGGCGCAGTGGCGCGAGCAGCAGGCCCTGCTGGTCAAGGAGGCCGAACCCGAACCTTATTTAACGCCCGCGCCGGCGGCCAAGGCGGCACCCGTCAAACGGGGGCGCGCCAAGTGATCCTGGTTGATTCCAGCGTCTGGATTGATTACTTTCGTGGTGCTCGCAACCGGCCGGTGGAGCAGCTTCTG